>JAEUSV010000078.1 GCA_016788485.1 Flavobacteriales bacterium | reverse complement strand
ATGATGCAAGTCGTGTGGGTTCGAGTCCCACCCTGGGCACCACCGGACATGTGCGCATGTGCCCCGTTGCGCATGGGCGCATGCAGGCCCCCGGCCGATGCACCAGCCCCTCGTCCACGCCGACCCGAAGAAGCAGGCCCGTTACGACCATGCCTACATGCGCATGGCCGTGGAGTGGAGCAGGCTGAGCCACTGCCGGCGCAAGCAGGTGGGCGCGCTGATCGTGAAGGAAGGCATGATCATCAGCGACGGCTACAACGGCACCCCCACGGGATTTCCCAACGATTGTGAAGACGAGAACGGGATGACGCTCTGGTACGTTCTTCACGCCGAAGCCAACGCGATCATGAAGGTGGCCCGCAGCACCAACAACGCCCAGGGCGCCACCCTGTACCTCACCCACAGCCCCTGCAAGGAGTGCAGCAAGCTCGTGCTGCAGTCCGGGATCAAGCGGCTGGTGTACCTGGACCCGTACAAGGACACCTCCGGGCTGGACCTGCTGGCGAAGGGTGGCGTGCTCATCCACCGGCTGGAAGCGCCCTGACCCCATGCACCAACGCAAGCTCACCGTGTGGGTGCTGCTGCCCCTGCTCCTGGCGGCGGCACTGGCCACCGGGCTATACCTCGGCAGCCGGTTCCAGGCGCGCGACCCGCACGCCGGCGTACCGGGCATGCCCGGCCTCTTCTTTTTGCGCGGCGCCTCCCCCAGCGACAAGCTCGGCGAGGTGATCGACCTGCTCGACCGGCAGTACGTGGACAGCGTGCGCACCGACGAGCTGGTGGACGGGGTGCTCCAGGACCTCCTGCAGCGCCTTGACCCCCACAGCTATTACATCAGCGCCGCCGAGCTGCAGGCCGCCCAGGAGCCGCTCGAGGGCAGCTTCGAGGGCATCGGGGTGGAGTTCGCCATCCAGCGCGACACCATCGTGGTGATCGCCCCGGTGGAAGGCGGACCCAGCGCCAGCAAGGGCATCCGTGCCGGCGACCGGATCCTGAAGGCGGACACCGTGGAACTGGCCGGCCGCAACATCACGAACGACGTGGTGATGAGGACCCTGCGGGGCCGGGGCGGCAGCGAGGTCACCCTGAAGCTCGCCCGCGCCGGTCGCAAGGAGCCCTTCGAGGTGACGGTGACCCGCGGCAAGATCCCCATCAACAGCGTGGCCTCGGCGCTGGTGACCCCCGATGGCACGGGCTTCATCAAGCTCACCCGCTTCGCCAAGACCACGCACGAGGAACTGCTGAACGCGGCGGCGAAGCTGGAGAAGCAGGGCATGAAACGCCTGGTGCTCGACCTGCGGGGCAATGGCGGCGGCTACCTCGATGCGGCCATCGACATCGCCGACGAGTTCCTGCCCAAGGGCCGCATGATCGTGTACACCGAAGGACGCACCCACCCCCGCCGCGACTTCGAGGCCACGGCCAATGGCACCCTGGAGGACATCCCCCTGGCCGTGCTGATCGACGAGGGCAGCGCCAGTGCCAGCGAGATCATCGCGGGCGCCGTGCAGGACAACGACCGGGGCGTGATCGTGGGGCGGCGCAGCTTCGGCAAGGGCCTGGTGCAGGAGCACATCCCCCTGCCCGACCGCAGCGCCGTGCGCATCACCACCGCCCGCTACCACACCCCCAGCGGCCGCTGCATCCAGCGCCCCTACGGCGAGGGCATCGACTACCGCGACGACCTGGAGGAGCGGTTCGACCACGGGGAGCTGCTGAACCGCGACAGCATCCGGGTGGACAGCAGCCAGGTGTTCACCACCCTGAAGGGCCGGAAGGTCTACGGCAACGGCGGCATCATGCCCGACGTGTTCGTGCCCGCCGACACCTCGGAGACCTCGGGCTACCTGAGCGAGCTGTTCTTCAGCGGAGCCCTCAACCAGTACGCCTTCGACGTGGCCGACCGCGACCGCCGGAAGCTGGAGGCCTTGGGCGGGGCACCCGCCTTCCGCGACCGCTACACGGTTGGGCCGGAGCAGCTGGCCGGGCTCGACCGCTACGCCCAGGAGCAGGGCATCCGCGCCGACCCCGCCGGCCAGGCGCGCTCACGCAACGCCATCGCCCTGCGCCTGAAAGCAGGCATCGCCCGCAACATCTGGGGCATGGACGCCTTCTACAGCGTGATGCTCGAGGCCGACAGCGCCTTCAGCGAGGCCCGCAAGGCGCTCCCCTGAACCACCGACCCCTGGAAAAAGCGAAGGGGCCTTGCGGCCCCTTCGTTCATTGCGTGTCGTACGGCTTAGTGGCCGCTCACAGCGGTCGTGGCAGCAGCCTTGGCGCTGTCGACCATGGCACCGGCGGTGCTGTCAACAGTGGCAGCAGCAGCAGCGGCGGCAGCCTCAGCGGCCTTCGCGATGCTGTCAGCCTTGGCGGCGGCAGCGATGCTGTCGGCAGCAGCCTTGGCCTTGGCCTCGAGCTCAGCGGCAGAGGGGCCGCCGCAGGCCACGAACATGGTCGCCAGAACGGCGAGCACAGCGAACTTCTTGGTCATCTCCGTTAGTGATTTTGGTGAAAGTGGGCGCAAAAGTAATCATTTCTTCTATCCGTCAAGGGGTTAGGTCATTTTTTCCGGGGTTATCTTTGCCCCTCGACCTCAAACCCCACTAACGACGGCCTTTCCCATGGCATTCACCCTTCCCGAACTGCCCTACGCGCACAACGCGTTGGAGCCCCACATCGACACCCGCACCATGGAGATCCACCATGGCAAGCACCACCAGGCCTACGTCACCAACCTGAACAAGGCCATTGAGGGCACCCCGCTGGCCGACATGGACCTGGAGACGATGCTCAAGGGCCTGGACATGAGCAACATGGCCGTGCGCAACAACGGCGGCGGCCACTACAACCACATGCTGTTCTGGACCGTGATGGGCCCGAACGGCGGGGGGAAGCCCGAGGGCGAGCTGGCCGCGGCCATCGACCGCGACTTCGGCTCGTTCGACGCCTTCAAGGAGAAGTTCAGTGCCGCCGGCGTCACCCGCTTCGGCAGCGGCTGGGCCTGGCTCTGCGTGCACAAGGGCGGTAAGCTCGACGTGTGCTCCACCCCCAACCAGGACAACCCGCTGATGCCCAACACGGGCTGCGGTGGCACCCCCGTGCTGGGCATGGACGTGTGGGAGCACGCCTATTACCTGCACTACCAGAACCGCCGCCCCGATTACATCGCGGCCTTCTGGAACGTGGTGAACTGGGCCGAGGTGGCCCGTCGCTACGCCGCCGGCAAGTAAGCGCCGCGCAACAGGCATCGCAACAGGGGGCGTCCGGTGGGCGCCCCCTTACCTTTCGCGCCATGCGAAGCTGGCTGGCCGTGTTGGTGCTGGGGGTGGGGGTGCAGGCCGCGCGGGCCTCGGCGCCGGGACCCTTCCCGCAGCCCGACCTACCGCCGGAGCTGGTGCTCGTGCTCGAGGGGGAAGGACTGCGCACCGATACCGTGTCCGGCAAGGATCCCGAACGGGCCGTGGCGGCGGTGCTCGCTGTGCTGGTGGGGCCTTTCGGGGCGCACCGCCTCTACTTCGGCACCAAGCCCAAGGTGCCCATCATCTACGGGGTCACCTTCGGGGGCTTCGGCGTGCTGGTGCTGATCGACCTGGGGCACATCCTCTTCACCAAGGACCTCACACCCTACCGCGACAACGACCGGGTGTTCATGTGGGCGAAGCCGCGCACGGCCTCTACTCCACCGTGACGCTCTTGGCCAGGTTGCGGGGCTGATCCACGTTGCAGCCGCGCATCACAGCGATGTGGTAGCTGATGAGCTGCAGGGGCACCACGCTCAGCAGGGGCACCAGCGGGTCCTCGGTGGCGGGGATCTCGATCACGTGGTCGGCGAGGCCCTTCACCACGGTGTCGCCCTCGGTGACGATGGCGATGATCTTGCCCTTGCGCGCCTTGACCTCCTGGATGTTGCTCACGACCTTCTCGTAGCTCGCGCCCTTGGTGGCGATCACGAACACGGGCATCTCCTCGTCGATCAGGGCGATGGGGCCGTGCTTCATCTCGGCGGCGGGGTAACCCTCGGCGTGGATGTAGCTGATCTCCTTCAGCTTCAAGGCGCCCTCCAGGGCCACCGGGAAGGTGAAGCCGCGGCCCAGGTACAGGGCGTTGGAGGCGTCCTTGTAGATGTCGGCGATGTACTTGATCTGGGCCTCGTTCTTCAGCAGCTTCTCCACCTTGGCAGGGATGGCCTCCAGCTCGTTGAGCAGGCGGTAGAAACGGCTGCCCGTGAGGGTGCCCTTCTTCTGCCCGATGGCCAGGGCCAGCAGGGTGAGCACGGTGACCTGCGCGGTGAAGGCCTTGGTGCTGGCCACACCGATCTCGGGGCCCGCGTGGGTGTACGCACCGGCATGCGTGACGCGCGCGATGCTGCTGCCCACCACGTTGCACACGCCGAAGATGGTGGCGCCGCGGCTCTTGGCCAGCTCGATGGCCGCCAGAGTATCGGCCGTTTCGCCGCTCTGGCTGATGGCGATGACGATGTCGTCCTCGCCGATGATGGGGTTCCGGTAGCGGAACTCGCTGGCGTACTCCACCTCCACGGGGATGCGCGCGATCTCCTCGAAGAGGTACTCGCCCACCAGCCCGGCGTGCCAGCTGGTACCGCAGCCCACGATGATGATGCGCTTGGCGTTGACGAACTTCTGCTCGTAGTCCTTGATGCCGCCCATGACCACCTCACCCTTGGCCAGGTTGAGGCGTCCGCGCATGCTGTCGTGGATGCTGCGGGGCTGCTCGAAGATCTCCTTGAGCATGAAGTGGTCGTAGCCGCCCTTCTCCAGCGCCTCCAGGTGCATCTCCAGCTCGTGGATGAACGGGGTCTTCTCCTGGTTCTTGATGTTGCGGATCTTCAGGCCCTTGTGCCGGTCGATGATGGCCAGGTCACCGTCGTCCATGTACACCACGTTCTTGGTGTGCTCCACGATGGGGGTGGCGTCGCTGGCCAGGAAGTGCTCGCCGTTCTCGCCGATGCCGATCACCAGGGGCGAGCTCTTGCGGGCGGCCACCATCACATCGGGCTCCTTGCGGTCGAGCACCACGATGGCGTAGGCGCCCACCACGCTCTCCAGGGCCAGGCGCACGGCCTCGGCCAGGTCCACGCCCTCGGTGCGCTGCACGTCGTCGATCAGGTTCACCAGTACCTCGGTGTCCGTGTCGCTCTTGAAGGTGTGCCCGCGGTGCTTCAGCTCCTCCTTCAAGGGGGCGTAGTTCTCGATGATGCCGTTGTGGATCAGGACGAGGTCGCCACTGCTGCTGCGGTGGGGGTGCGCGTTCACGTCGTTGGGCGGCCCGTGCGTGGCCCAGCGCGTATGGCCGATGCCGATCGTGCCGGCCTTGTCCTTGCCGTCGGTGTGGGCCTCCAGGTCGCTCACCTTGCCCTGGCACTTGTACACGTTGAGGGCCCCGCTGTTGATCAGGGCCACACCGGCGCTGTCATACCCGCGGTATTCCAGGCGCTTGAGCCCGTTGATCAGGATGGGGTAGGCGTTCTTGTCGCCCACATAGGCCACGATGCCGCACATGGTGAGGAGCGCCGGAGCCCGGCGCCGGTGTTGGGGTTCAGGTGGTGGTGAAAGTAAGCAACAGCTTCATGGGCCGTTCGGGATGCCCCGGCCCGCCGAGGATCACGCGGTTCATCGTGACCCCGTTGCTCCCGGGAACGATGATCAGGTCGGCGTCCGGGTAGTCGCCGTTGAGCACGCCCTGCAGCCAGCGGGTGATGATGAAGCGGTACTCACGCTTGTCGCTGTCATAGGTACCGCCGATGTTGCCCGAGGCCGAGAGCTGGTCGGGGAGCAGGGCATCGTTGCCGTTCGCATCCCGCCGGAACAGGAACAGCTGGGAGGGCGGCAGGTAGGCCGGGTAGAAGCTCCCTTCCACGGGCACCACCAGCTCGGCCTTGGCCACGTTGCGCAGTTCGGCCTTCGTGTAGGCCGCCAGGAAGGGGAGGCGCAGGCGGCCGCGCGCGCCGCCCACGGACTGCACATAGACGCGCTCGCCCTGCGTGGTGTCGGCCAGCGCCTGGGGCAGGCCCGGGTCGACCGCCTCGTCAGGAGCGAACTCCATGTGGGTGAAGCGCACGCCGTTGTCGTTGATAAGGAAGTCGAACGAAAGGGTGTCCTGTTCCACCGTATCGCGGTAGTACAGCGTCATCTTGCTCTGGGCGTCGAGCAGGGTGAAGTAGAGCACCGCGTTCTGGTACGGGGTGAGCTGCGCGTTCGCAGGCAGCAGCCAGAGCCCCTTGAAGTACTGCAGGAAGTTCGTGTTGTCCTGCAGCTCGACCGACCCGAACTTGGAAAGGAAGCGCTCGCCGAGGGCGCGGTCCAGGGGGATGCGCAACTGCGGCTTCAGGGTCACGCCATCGATCACCGGGGTGGCGAAGGGCTGCGGGGTGAACAGGCCGCGGCCCGCCTCCACCAGGTCGGTGAGGTTGGCCACCTGGGGCAGCCTGTCGCTGGTGTAGGTGGTGTCGTTGGGGAAATACTCCGCCAGCTCGAAGGCCTTGATCACCTGCGGGTCGAGGTTGCCGTAGCCGTAGGCGGAAGGGTCGTACACCATGGACAGCACCAGGGAGTCGCACACCAGGTCGGCGGGGTCCACGCCCACCCCCACGTTGTTGGTGCTGAGGCGCAGCTGCGTGACGATGCTGGCGCTCACCCGGCCGAACTTGTCGTCGAGGTAACTGCCGAGGAGCGTGCGGCTGAGGTTGCTCGTGCGCACCGGTGGGCTCGGCACCGACCAGGCCACGATGGTGGTGGTGTCCAGCTCGGCAGCGCCCAGTGATACGCCGTCGGGCAGCAGGTCCAGCCCGATGCCGTCCTCGGGCTTCGTGCAGCCGGCGAAGACCAGGGCGAAAAGCAGCACGGCCCCCGCGAAGCGGAGGGGCCGTGAGCGAAAAGGCAGGGGGAAGGTGCGTTCCAACGCTTACACCAACGCTTCCTCCAGGACGTTATGATAGAAGTCGGCGTGCGCCTGCAGACGGTCGGCCTCACTGGTGTAGCCCAGCATGGGTTTTTCGCTGCCCTTGATGGCGTTCTCCAGGGTGCGGCCCAGCTTGGCGCTGCCCTTCACCACGGCGTCGCTCATGCTCACGCCCAGCTTGTAGAGGTCGTCGGTCGTGGGCTTGTTCAGGCCCTTGAGCAGGTCCTTGTTGAAGCCCTCCAGGGTCAGCTTCTTGGCCAGGTCCTTGTCGATGGCCTCGGCCTTGTCGTCGTACACGCTGAACACCAGCTTGGCGTTCTCGAAGTGCGGGTCGTCGTTGAAGTGGTGCTTCACGTACAGGGGCACGAAGGCGGTCATCCAGCCGTGGCAGTGGATGATGTCCGGGGCCCAGCCCAGCTTGCGCACCGTTTCCAGCACACCGCGTGCGAAGAAGAGGGCGCGCTCGTCGTTGTCGGGGTGGAAATTGCCCTCGGCGTCGTGCGTGGTGCTCTTGCGCTTGAAGTACTCCTCGTTGTCGATGAAGTAGACCTGCATGCGCACATTGGGCACGCTGGCCACCTTGATCAGCAGGGCGTGGTCCGTGTCGTTGATGATCAGGTTCATGCCACTGAGGCGGATGACCTCATGCAGCTGGTGGCGACGCTCGTTGATGCAGCCGAACTTCGGCATGAACACCCGGATCTCGTTGCCCCGGTCCAGCATGCCTTGGGGCAGCTGGCGGGCGGCCTGGGCCATCTCCGTGCCTTCGGTGAACGGCATGATGTACTGGGAGATGGTCAGGACCTTCGCGTTCTTCAAGCTCATCGGGATGGTTTCGGGGAATGGGACCACAAAAATATAGACTTCCCGGGCGAAGTTCAACGACGAGGCCTAGCTTTCCGCCCTTCTGAAGGCCTTTTCCGACCATGGAACTGATCGTGGACCCCGCCCGGGCGACGACCTGGAGCGCCACCCAGCGCCGGTCGGGAAGGAAGGTGGCGCTGGTACCCACCATGGGCGCCCTGCACGCAGGGCACCTGGCCTTGGTGGAGGCCGCCCGTGAAGGCGGTAACACCGTGGGCGTCAGCATCTTCGTGAACCCGTTGCAGTTCAACAACGCGGACGACCTGGCCAAGTACCCGCGCCAGCTGGAGCAGGACCGCGCGCTGCTGGAAAAGGCGGGGTGCGACATGCTTTTCGCCCCTGAAAAGGAGGGCATCTTCGCCGGTTTCACCCCCCAGACCTACGACCTCGCCCCATTGGACCAGGTGTTGGAAGGTCCGAGCAGGCCGGGTCACTTCCAAGGGGTGGTGAACGTGGTGGAGCGCCTGTTCTTCCATGTGCGGCCCGATGTGGCGCTCTTCGGCGAGAAGGACCGCCAGCAGCTGGCCATCATCCAGCACGCCGCAACCACGCACCACTGGCCCGAACGGATCGTGGGCCTGCCCACCGTGCGGTCGGCCGAAGGGCTGGCCCTGAGCTCCCGCAACCAGCGCCTCTCCCCCGCCGAACGCACCACCGCCCTGGTGCTGTACCGCAGCCTGCAGGCCGCCGCCGCCCTGGCCTTCAAGGGCACCGTGACCCAGGCCGAAGAGGCCGGGCGCAACACGCTGGCCGCCGAACCCGGGGTGGTCACGGATTATTTCGCCATCGCCCACCCCCGCACCCTGCAGCCCATCGCCGACTGGAACGGGCTCGATGAGGCGGTGGCCCTGGTGGCCGCGCAGGTGGGCCCCGTGCGCCTGATCGACAACATCACCCTCCGGCGGTAATTTCGCCGCCCCTTCCCCGAGCCGATGACCATCGAAGTCCTGCGGACCAAGATCCACCGCATCACCGTCACCGAGGCCAACGTCGATTACATCGGCAGCATCACCCTCGACGAGGACCTCATCGACGCCGTGGGCCTGGTGGAGGGCGAGAAGGTGCAGGTGCTGAACGTGAACAACGGCAACCGCCTGGAGACATACGTGATCAAGGGGAAACGGGGCTCGGGCGAGGTGTGCCTGAACGGTCCGGCCGCCCTGCGCGCCAGTGTGGGCGACGTGGTGATCGTGATCTCCTATGCCCAGATGACCGTGGAGGAGGCGCGGAACTTCCGCCCCGCCATCGTGTTCCCCGACGAGCGCACCAACAAGCTGAAGGATTGAAGAAGGCCGTCACCGGCATCCTCAAGCTCGGCATCCCGCTCGCGATCGGGGTGTGGCTCATCTACAAGCAGTACCACGACCTGGGCCCCGCACAACGCGAGGAGCTCTATACCGCACTGCGCGGTGCGGGCATGGGCTGGGTGGCCCTGTCGCTGTTGGTGGGCCTGCTTTCGCACATGAGCCGCGGCTGGCGCTGGCGCTACCTGCTGGAGCCCCTGGGGCATCGTCCCGGCTTCTGGAACTGCTACCACGCCGTGATGATCGGCTACTTCATGAACCTCTTCCTGCCCCGGGCGGGCGAGGCCAGTCGCGCGGCCACCCTCTACCGCGCGGACAAGGTGCCCTTCGAGCAGGGCTTCGGCACCATCCTGGCCGAACGCGCGGTCGATGTGCTGATGCTGTTGGGCATCGCCGGCCTCACCCTGCTGCTCCAGCTGGACAAGCTCGACCTCTTCCAGCAGCGCATCGCCGCCTTCCGCCTGGCGCAGGGCCGTGCGCCCGACGAGGGCAGCGGCTTGGGCTGGTGGCTCCTGGGCGGGTTGGTGCTGGCCGGCGCCGTCGGGGCCTGGCTGCTGCTCACGCGGCCCGCACTGCGTGCCCGCTTCATGGACCTTGTGCGCGGCTTCGGGCAGGGGCTGCAGGCCGTGTTCCGCACGCAACGGAAGGGCGCCTTCGTGCTCCACACCCTGCTCATCTGGGCCTGTTACGTGGGCATGTTCGCCCTCGGCTTCCTGGCGATCCCCGGCATGGAGGCGGTGCCCATGGCCGGCATCCTCGCCGGCTTCGTGGCGGGCACCATCGGCATCGGGCTGGTGCAGGGCGGCATCGGCGTGTACCCGCAGTTCGTGGCCATGATCGTGAGCGTGTACCTCGCCACCCCGGCGGGCGGCGGCTTCATCCGTCCCGATGCACTGGCGCTGGGCTGGCTGCTGTGGGTGGCCCAGACGCTGATGATGATCGTGCTCGGAGGCCTCTCGCTACTTTTGATGGCCCTGAAACGAAGCCCCGAAGCATGACCGCCGACGTCGCCACCCCCGCCACCGACAAGCGTATCCTGGACCGCATCAGCGCCACGCGCATGGTGAACGTGTGGCGCCTGAAGAGCGACCGCATCGTGTTCACCAACGGCTGCTTCGACATCCTGCACCGCGGCCACGTGGAGTACCTGCAGGAGGCAGCCGCCCTCGGCGACCGCCTGGTGGTGGGCGTGAACAGCGATGCCAGCGTGCGCCGCCTCGGCAAGGGCGCCGACCGCCCGCTCAACGACGAGCAGAGCCGCGCGAAGGTGCTGGCCGCCCTGCGCTGTGTGGACGCCGTGGTGATCTTCGACGAGGACACGCCGCTGGAGCTGATCACCGCGCTGCAGCCCGATGTGCTGGCCAAGGGCGGCGACTGGAAGCCCGAGCAGATCGTGGGAGCCGACGTGGTGAAGGCCCGCGGCGGCAGCGTGCACAGCCTGAAGCTCGTGGACGGCTTCTCCACCACCGCCCTGGTCGAGAAGATCCGCAATGGCCGCTAAGGTCCGCTCCCAATACGTCTGCCAGAGCTGCGGCTCGGCCTTTCCGCAGTGGCTCGGGCAATGCCCCAGCTGCAAGCAGTGGAACACGTTGGTGGAGGAGGTGCGCGACCGCGTGGAGGAGAAGCGCGGCACACCGGCCAGCGTGAAGGGCCGCACGCCGAAGCCCGTCGCCATCGGTGACATCCCCGCGCAGGACGGCCCGCGGATACCGCTCAGCGACCGCGAGCTCGCCCGCGTGATGGGCGGCGGCCTCGTGCCCGGCAGCATCACGCTCATCGGCGGTGAGCCCGGCATCGGCAAGAGCACCCTGCTGCTGCAGACCGCGCTGCGCAACCCGCATCTCAAGACGCTGTACGTCTCCGGCGAGGAGAGCGAGCACCAGGTGAAGATGCGGGCGGAGCGCTTGCAGCAGGAGGTCGGAGCAGGGACAGAGGCAGGGAGCGGGTGCTACGTGCTTACCGAGACCAACACCCAGAACATCTTCAAGCACATCGAGGCGCTGGAGCCGGGGCTGGTGGTGATCGACAGCGTGCAGACGCTCCACACCGCCACGCTCGATGCGAGCCCGGGCAGCGTGGGCCAGGTGCGCGAATGCACTGCCGAGATCATGCGCTTCGCCAAGGCCACCGATGTGCCCTTCGTGCTCATCGGCCACATCACCAAGGACGGCTTCATCGCCGGGCCGAAGGTGCTTGAGCACATGGTGGACTGCGTGCTGCAGTTCGAGGGCGACCGCGACCATGCGTACCGCCTGCTGCGCCCGTTGAAGAACCGCTTCGGCAGCACCAACGAGCTCGGCATCTATGAGATGCACGGCACGGGCCTCGCCGCCGTGGAGGATCCTAGTCAAGTACTGCTCGGCGACCGCCGCGAGCGCCCCAGCGGCGTGGCCGTGAGCGCGACGCTTGAAGGACAACGCCCCCTGCTGATCGAGGTGCAGGCCCTGGTGAGCAGCGCGGTGTACGGCACGCCGCAGCGCAGCGCCACCGGCTTCGACCTGCGCCGCCTGAACATGCTGCTCGCCGTGCTGGAGAAGCGCTGCGGCTTCCGGCTCGGGCAGAAGGACGTGTTCCTCAACCTGGCCGGCGGCTTCCGCGTGGAGGAGCCCGCGATCGACCTGGCCGTGGTGTGCGCCGTGCTCAGCAGCAACGCCGACATCGCCATCCCCATGGACACCGCGTTCTGCGGCGAAGTGGGCCTCACCGGCGAGATCCGCCCCGTGACGCGCACCGAACAGCGCATCGCCGAAGCGCAGAAGCTCGGCTTCGCCCGCGTGTTCGTGCCCAAGGGCACCAAGGGCATCGGCCCGGTGAAGGGCATCGAGCTGGTGCAGGTGGGGCAGGTGAACGAGGTGCTGAGCGCGTTGTTCGGGTGATGCCATGCGTCAACTGTGCGCCCTTTTCGTCCTCCTGTTCCTTACCCTGCAAGGCTGTGGCGAACGTGCATCCACATCGGTAACGCAGAGCCACTACACCTACCCAACCTTCCCGCCGGAGCAACTCCGCGAGGACCTCGACGTGCTGGTGCGGCAGCTGGACAGCGCGCACTACGACCTGTACCACGCGCACCCGAAGGCCACCTTCGACAGCCTGCACCAGGTGCTGCGCAAGGGCATCGACAAGCCCATGGACGCGATGGGCTTCTACCGCCACGTGCTGCCGCTGTTCGACCTGGTGAAGGACGCGCACACGCTGCTGGTGTTCCCCTATGACCATGTGCGCCATTACGCGGAGCAGGGCGGGCGCTTCCTGCCCGTGCAGGTGGAGCTGCACGAGGGTCGCGCGTACGTGAAGCGCACGCTCGCCGGCGACACCCTGCCACCTTACGCCGAGATCACCGCGATCAACGGCACGCCCATGCGCACCATCGTGCAGGACCTGCGCATGCTCGCCAACCACGAGCGCCCGTGGAGCGAGGAGGACTACATGGCCTTCCTGCTGCCGCGCATGCTGAACGCGTGGTACGGTTTCGACAGCACCTGGACGCTGCGGCTGCGCACACCCACCGTGCCGCAGGACAGCGTGACGCTCACCGGCATAACGCTGGAACAGCTGTTCCGGCCACAGAGCCCGCACTTCACCTTCCACGACGCCGGCGAGGGCATCGGCATGCTCGACATCGACCGCTGCGCGGACAAGGACCGCTTCGCCGCGTTCTGCGATTCGGTCTTCACCGTGCTGGAACGCGACCGCTACCAGGCGCTGGTGATCGACCTGCGCGACAACGGTGGGGGCAGCACCGCGCACGGCGACACGCTCCTCACCTACCTCACCGACCGGAAGTTCACGCAATACCCCCGGGTGAGCATCAAGTACAGCAGGCTGCAATACCCGAACGTCGACAGCACGCACACGATCACGTACGATGCGGACCTGTCGCGTGCCGTGGACAACACGAAGCGCTTCACGGGAGCGGTGTACGTGCTTGTGAACGAACACACCTTCAGCAGTGCGACGGTGCTGGCCGCCACCATCCAGTGCTACGGCGCGGGCAAGCTCGTAGGGCGCGAGACCGGCGGCACGCAGGTGTTCTTCGATGAGCCCATCGTGCTCCAACTGCCGCACACGGGGCAGCGCTTCCTGGCCTCGCACCAGTTCCGGTGGTGTCCCTGTGGGGAGAGCAAGCGCGTGGGGGTGATGCCCGATGTGGCCGTGCCCTGGCGGTACGAGGACCACCGGCTCGGTACCGATGCCGAGCTCGATGTGGTGAAGCGCATGGAACGTGAACGTCGCGGTGGCGCGTGATCAGCGCACCGCCTGCAACTGCTGCGCGTAGACCGCCGCGCGCGACTCGGAGTAGTGGTCCACCACCAGACCTGTAGCGGCGAAGACCATCAGGCCCACGGCGATTCCCGAGGTGGTCGGGGTGCGCCAGAACAGCATGAGCGCCGCCGCGGCCAGCAGGCACGCCGCATAGAGGTACCGGTAATAGGCATAGTTGCGGTTCACCACGGCCATGCGCGCACCCTCATCCGCGCGAACGCCGGCCTCCTCCCCTTGTGCCAGCCGTTCGCGCAACCGTTCGGCATGCGGGCCATCGCGCAGCAGCAGCGGTACCGCCACGCTGAACGCCACCACCGCGATCAGGCCGAGCGTCACGGACAGCGCACGTGCGAAGCGGTCCGCCGAGATCCACAGGAGCACGGCCGCCAACACCAGCACAAACCCGAAGGCGAGGAAGGCGATCATCTCGGCGCGTTCGCCGCGGAAGTACACATCGATGGCCGTGCGGAGTTCGGAGCTCATGCTCCGAAGGTAGGCGCCGTTCAACGCACCACCGCGAGCCGTCGGACGATGCGCTCTCCATCCGAGGTCACCACCGAGCACAGATAGGTCCCTGCCGGCAATTCCGCAATGGCGATCCGGGTCGGCATGGCTACCCGACGAGCGAGCACTTCGCAGCCGTTCACATCGATGATCCGCACGTTCACAGGACCGCTCGTTCCAGGCATCGCCAGGTTCACCGCATCCGCCACGGGGTTCGGCCATACGTCCAAGGCCGTGCCGCGACATGGTTCCGCCATCCCGTTCCAGAACGGCACGACCAGGTGACCCCACGTGACCGGCGCCAGCCGTGATGCTCCATCGGGCCACAGCCGCCAGGTGCTCGCGGTGTTCGTGACCAGAAGGCACAGCCCGATGCTGTCGCCTTCCACCGGCGCCAGCGCGAGCTTGGTCCACGGGATCCCGATCTCGACGGTATCGGTGATGGGCGCACCCGGGGTGAGGTTCGGCACGCCGGTCCAATCGGGTTGCACGAGCAGGCAGTTGCTGTACACGCCGTATGCCCCTTGATCATGGCAGTCGGTCGCCGACACATGGAACCAATGGTCGTCGGTGTTCCAGGCGGCCGTGCGATCATGCTGTGTATCCAGCAGCACTTCCGGGAAGAGCGCGTTGCTGCTCTCCAAATGGCCCATGAAGGCGAAGTACGCACCGTTCGCGTCGGTCATCACGGCCACCCTGCAGGTGTCACCTGGCGCCGTGCCGATGCCGATGGTGGGCGCAAGGTCCCATTCGCCGCTGGCCACCACGCCGTCGAGGTCGGGCGTGCCGGGGAAGGCCTCGATCACGGATTGTGCCTGGGCGCCAGCACAGAGCAGCATTGGGACCAGGAGCATTCGATGCATGGGACCATGGACTTTCCACGAAGGAACGCCCTGCCCATCCATCAACGCCATGCGTTCCGTCATCTTCACAACGGAACGCCCCGGCGGATCACTCCACCACCGATCGGAACATGGCACGATGACCCTTACCGGCGACCATCAAGAGGTACATGCCCGGCGGTACACCCGAGGCGTCCCAATCGAGCCTCGTGATGCCCGATGCATCGTCCATGATGACCGTGCGTTGGTGCACCACCTGGCCGCTCACCGCCATGATCACCAGGTCCAACTCTCCATCAACGGGACCTTCGGACACCACTTCGATGGTGGCGATGTCTGAGACCGGGTTCGGGTACACGCGCAGACCGAGCTCCTCGGCTTCCTGCAAAGCAACGGGCGCTTCCAGTCCTGCACGCGCGGTGGGACACACCAGGTAACCGCTGGCGGAGGTGCCGCCCGCGTAGCCGTTGTTGATGGCCGCGAGCGCAGTGTTCAACGAGGACCGCGTGTACAGGCCTCCGCAGCCGCCGATCTTCCGGTCGGCCTCATCGATCACCTGCTGCACCGTCCATCCGGCGAAGGTGCCGCTGGCGACCACCATGTTCTTGAGCAGCACGCTCGCAGGGCTGAACGCCGCGTTCAACTCATCGAAGCGCACGCTCAGCTTCGCGGCCACCAGCTCACCAGCCAGTGAATTGCCATAGGTGGTGGGGTTGGTGAGCGTGCCACTGGGCAGCACGGCACTGGTACCGGTCGAAGGCAGGAAGTTGATGACCGCTGTGGCGCTCGTGAGCACCAGCCGTCGCGTACAGCCGATGGTGAGGCCGTTGGGGAAGGCCGCAGCGAAGTTGCCCGTGAGGTAGGTGGCCGCTGTACCGGCCGTAGCGCCCCAAGCCGCCTGCGTTTCCGTGCGAGTGCCCGTGCACGGATCCGTGGGGGTGATCGTGATGCTGGCGGAGCCCATGCTTGTGCAACCCTTGGCATCGGTGACGGTGCAGGTGTAGGTGCCCGAGGCCGTCACCGTTGCCGTGGCCGTGGTCTGCACGGGGCTCGTGCTCCAGGCATAGGTGTACGGCGCCATTCCGCCGGTCGCGGTCGCGGAAACGGTCTGGGCCGGTGCATTGGCCGTACAGGCGACCGACGGCGCCGCGCTCACGCTCACCGCCGTATTGCCCGAAGTGCCGCTGCAGGAGCCGTTCGACACCAGGACGCTGTAGGTGCCTGCCGCGGTCGCGGTGTAACTGGCGGAGGTCGCCCCGGCTATCGCCGTGCCGTTGTTCCGCCATTGGTAGCTGAGACCAGTACCGCTCGTCGTGCTGAGCACCACTTGTCCGCCCGCGCAGAACGCCGTGCTGCCCGAGGCGGAAATGGTCGGTGCCAATGCACTGCCCACACTGACGACCATTGCGGCCGAGGTGGTGGAGCACGCACTGTTCGCCACCACCACCGTGTAGCTGCCTGCGAGCGTGGCGGTCAGGCTCGCGGTGGTGGCGCCCGTGATGGCCGCACCATCCCTGCGCCACTGGTAGGTGAGGCCGCTGCCGGTGTTCGCGTTCAGCACCACACTGCCGCCCGTACAGAACGTGGTGGCTCCCGCTGCCGTGATCGTCGCTGCCGGTGCCGGATCGACCTGCACCGGGGTGTTCGTGGAAAGCGCCGAGCAACCACCGCTGCTCACCTGTACGCTGTAGCCTCCGCTCGTGGTGGCCGCGTAGTTGATGCTGGTGGCCCCGTTGATCGCCGTGCCATTGCGGAACCACTGGTAGGTGTATCCCGCGCCCGTATTGGCCGTGAGCACACAGCTCCCTCCCTGGCAGAAGAGCTGCGGCATGGTGGTGGAGATGTTCGCGATCAGGTTGTTCGTCACGCTCACCGTGACCGCCGCGCTGGTGGTGCTGCAGCTGCCGTTGGATACGACCACGGTGTAGGACCCGGCTGCCGTGGCGGTATGGCTTGAAGCGGTGGCTCCGCTGATGGCTGTGCCGTTGTTGCGCCATTGGTAGGTCAGACCCGCACCGGTGTTGGCATTGAGCACCACGCTGCCGCCATTGCAGAAGGTGGTGGGGCCGGCCGCGGTGATGAAGGCCGTGACCGTTACCGGCGTGCCCACGCATTGACAGCTGCTGTTGTACACGTCGTTCACCGTGCAGGCGTTGCCAT
Organism: Flavobacteriales bacterium; assembly: GCA_016788485.1. GTDB lineage: Bacteria > Bacteroidota > Bacteroidia > Flavobacteriales_F > PHOS-HE28 > PHOS-HE28. Next base: position 25,042 of record JAEUSV010000078.1, on the reverse strand, counting down.
CGTTGCAGGAGGTACCGGGCAGTGCCGTGCCGCCGCTCACACCCAGGCAGTCGGGCGTCGCAGGGGGTGAACCCGAGCCCGAAGCGATGGCCAGGGCACCGAGTGACAGGTCGTAGTACGAGCCGCTTGGGGAGGTCTGGAGCTTGACGGCCCGCACCATGTATTCCGCGCCGGACACGAAGGGGATGGTGGGGCTCTGGTGGCTCGTTCCGGTGACGGGGTTCGTGGTGAGCCGGGTGATCGCACCGGAAGCGCTGATGCTGTAGAGGTGATAGCCCTGCACCGTCTCCGCAGAGGCCGCCCAGGTGAACGCCGCCACGCCCGCTGAATTGGTCACGGACAGGTTGGTGGGTGGTGCCACCATGGCCTGGCGAAGGGTGGGATCGCCCATGAGCGCCAGGTGCACACGACCGATGCTGGACTGCCAGCCGTCGGTGAGCGGTGTATAGAGGCCCGTGTTGTTCAGCGTGGCGATCATGCTGTTGCCGATCGGTTCGCCCATGCCCATGTGGTGGAAATACCAGGCGGGAATGCTGGACCACACGTTCGTGAGCGCATCGCCGTGGGCCAGCGGGGCACGCAGGAAGTTGTTCGGGTTGTCCCAATCACCGAAGTAGCTGCCGAAGCTCATGTTGAACACACCGTCCATGCCGCCCGCGAGCAACGCATAGTCCTCGGTGGTCCCGACGTTGTCCGCGCCATTGAAGGTGAGCGTGTTGTTCACCGATCCCTGGAGCCCACCACCGCTGGAATAGGTCCACAGATGGCTCTGCCCGTCGATCAGGGTCTTGAAGGGTGTGCCATACTGGTACGGCGCGGAGATCGTGGTATGCCCGGTGAGCGGGGCCATGCTGCGCCAACCGCTCGCGGCGAGCGGGTTGCTCACCCATTGCAGGTTGTCGAACATCATGCCGCGCACCTGAGGCGCCCAGGCCTTCACCTTGTAGTTGTGGAGCTTGTTCAGGTAGGCGCGCGTGAGCTCGACCTCGCTGAGCGGGAAGGCCGGCATGTTGTTCATGTCCACGCGGCCCACGCGCAGCTCAATGGCCGAAGGCAGGTCGCTTTGGTCGAACTTGCCATCACCGGGTACGTTCTGGTTCTTCGGATAACCACCGGTGCTGTTCACCGTGTTGTCCGTCCACGTGCCGTTCACATCGGCGTAGTAGGCATCGCACGGCCATGCGCCCAGGTGCGAGCTGTGCCCGTCAGGGTTGATGTTGCCACTGTACGGCACCGGCACATGCCCGATGATGAACACCGACCGGAAGTTGGAGGGGTCGGTGTTGTACTGGGCGATCACGGTGCTGCGCACGGAGCTCACCGCGGCGGAGGGGCTCACGTCGCTACGCAGCACCGTCCATCCGTCGGCCTTCAGGTCGCGGGCCAGCTGGGTGAGCTCGGCGGCGAGCGGCACGGCAAGTGTGTTGTCCACCAGCAGCAGGATCTTGCCCCGCGCATCGGTCACCGGCAGTTGGATGCCCGAGCTGACGTAGCCCGTGCCCGTAACGCCGTTCGAGACGCGCACCACCTTGTATTCGTAGGCGGTGCCGATGCTCACGGTGTTGTCCGTGTACTGGATGGCGGTGGCGGCCGGTGATGCGAGCAGCGAGCCCCACGCCGCATCGGACCGGAGCTTCCGGTACACCTGGAAGGACGTGGTGCCCGCGATCGCCTTCCACGACAGGGTGATGGAGGGCGGTGAGGCCTGAACGCTGGCCGTCAGCTGCACGGCGGCACGCTCGGAAGCCGACTGGGCCAACGCGCCGATCGCGAACGAGAGCACGGCGCAGGAAAGCACGGAACGCAACATGGGCAGGTGGTTTTCGCATGGGGCCCGCTCGTAGCACCCTTGGTCAGGGGGTGTTCGCGAACGGGTATCGACGATGTCCAAGTGCCCGGTACGGCAAGGCCAAAACTAGCCGCGAAGCCGACCCATGAAAAGCCTGCAACCCGCGCCCACCAAAGGTTTCAGCACGACGTGGTCATGCTCCGTCCGCCGATCTTCCCGCCTCGGTGCCCCGTTCATCCGGCTTCGGTCCTCACAGGGGAATTCGCCCAATGCACCGGGAAGGGGGACGACCGATGCATGTTCGGGGACGACGCACACGCGCACATGGGGTCGTTCGATCGATGCGCTTCCACGAAGGACGGATCATGCCATCCGATCCATGAACCGTGCGCACTATGCACCACCGAGCACCTTGAGCATGCCCATCGCTGCGGCGTGGCCGAGCGCGAAGGCGCCCTGCAGCAGAAAGCCGCCCGTGGGTGCATCCCAGTCGATCATCTCCCCCGCGGCATACAGATGCGGGTGCTTCACCAACGCCAGGTCATCGCGGAGCTCATCCCATGTGATACCGCCTGCGGAACTGATCGCCTCCCCGATGGGCCGCAGGGCGTGCACCGGCACCTGCAGGTGCTTCACATCGTGGGCCAGCGTGGAACCGTCCACGAAGCGTTGCATGGGTGTGAAGGCCTTGAACAGGGCCACCTGTGCACGGTCGAGCCGCAGCGCCGCCATCCGTTCCTTCCAGGCCGCACCGCTCAACCGTCGCTGCAGCTCCTCTTCCGTCACATCAGGCTTCAGGTCGATCTCCAGCACCGCCTGGCCATGTTCCCTGAGCGCTTCGCGCACGGCGGAGATCACGGGATAGATCGCGTTGCCTTCCAGGCCGGTCCGCGTCAGGGTCGCTTCACCGTGGACCGCGATCGTCCCACAGGTGATCCGGATGTTCTTCAACGGCTTGCCTTCATGCACCGCCAACGCATCGGGAAGATCGATCTCCACACCGCAGTTGGATGGCGCAAGGTCCGTGACCTGCACGCCGATACTTCTGAACGGAGCCACCCAATCGCCGGTGGAGCCCGTGACGGGCCACGAGGCGCCCCCAAGCGCGAACAGCACGAGCCCCTCGGTGACCACCACCTTTCCACCGGCATGTTCCAACACCGGTCGGGCGTGCGCGTTGAACCCGACGAAGTGATGCTGTAGATGAACGTGAACGCCTTTCATCCGAAGCCTCTCACGCATGGCGGCCAGCACGGCGTAAGGCTTGATCCCCCGCTGCGGGAACACGCGACCGCTGGTGCCGACGAAGGTGGGTATGCCCATGCCCTCGAGCCATGCACGGAGCGCCTCTGGTCCGAACGCGTGCAAGTAGGGGCGCATGCGCTCGGCCGGCAGGTAACGGGCGAAGAGCCGCTCACCCGCATCCGAGTGGGTGATGTTGAGCCCCCCATCGCCGGCCACCAGGAACTTGCGACCCACCTGGCGGCCGCGTTCGTACACGTGCACGGTGCAGTGCCCTGCAAGCAGATCGGCCGCGATGAGCCCCGCGGGACCTCCGCCGATGATCGAGACGGTTGGCCGATGGCTCATGTTCCGGATGTGTGCGTGAACAGCGCGTCGTAGGCCTCCACCGTCGCGGTGATGTCGTGCGGGAACACCTTTTCCTGTGGCGCCCAGGCATCGAGCAGGTCCGACAGGCTCGCGACAGCGTCTTCCATATCATCGGCCACGCGCCAATGCGGGCCGGGCTCGGCGATCCCGACCGGCCCCGATACGATGGACATGCCGTGCAACAGGGCCTCACTGAACACATAGCCCTGCGACTCGTACACGGAAGGATGCACGAGCACGCGGCTGCGCGCCATCAGCCGCATCAGCTCGGCGCGTGGCACCTCGCCGAGCACGGTGATCACACCCTGGGGCATGACGCGTTGCACCAGCTGATCGATCGTGAGGTCGTGCGCAGGGATGCGTGCCCCGGCCATCACGGCCTTCACCGGACGATGCTCCGCCACGCGGCGCAAGATCTCCACGAGCTCGGCCGGGCGCTTGAGGGGGATCAGCGAGCCGGCGAAAAGCACGTCGATGTCGCGTTCGGCACCGGGCGCCGCCACACGGGGGTCGATGCCCCAATGGATGATGGCGTCCGGGTCGCGGCCCGTCATTCCCTTGAACATGGCGGCATGGCGCAGGCTGAGGGTCACGAACGCGCTTCGTCCTTCGGCGACCATCCTCCACCACCAGCGTTCATCGCGCGCATCCTGCCCTTGGAGGGTGGCCACGTGACGGGCGCCGGTCCTTGCGGCCACGCGCTGGCCGATCCACGCGCACTCCCCGAGCCAGAGGCTGTGCACGCGTTGCAGCGGGCGCTGGCGATGCAGCTGCCCGGCGATGTGCAACGCCCGCCGCCATGCGAAGGGCTTCGCCCACCTGCGGTTCGCACCACCGCACGGGTGCACCTCGGCACCGTGCCAGGTGTAGGGCCGGCGATGGAACGGGTACTGCGTGGCGATCACACGCACCTTCGCCCCGGGATGGAGCTCCATGTAGCGCTTGACGTAGGCCTGCATCGGGGGGATGCAGCCGTCGTCCGCCTCATCGCGCGGGAAGCCCGGTGTGATCAGGAGCAGGTCGTCCATCGCGGAACGAAGATGCTCATCCGTTCGGGACCTGACCTTGCTCATTCCGCAGAGCGCAGGGACAGGGCACTTTTGCGACATGGACGCCGCCCTGCTGCGGAAATACAACGTGCCCGGTCCGCGGTACACGAGCTATCCGGCCGTGCCGCATTGGACCGAGGTGCCCACGCGCGATGCCTGGAAGGACCATGTGTCGGATGCGTTCGCGCGGAGCAACAGCGCACAGGGCATCAGCCTCTACGTCCACCTGCCCTATTGCGAGAGCCTGTGCACCTATTGCGGCTGCAACACGCGCATCACCGTGAACCACGCGGTGGAGATGCCGTACATCCAGGCGGTGCTCGCGGAGTGGCGTCTGTACAAGCGGCTCTTCAACGCCCCCCCGCGCATCCGCGAGCTGCACCTCGGCGGAGGAACGCCCACCTTCTTCTCCCCGGAACACCTGCAGGCGCTCGTTGAAGGCCTCATGGAGGACGCCACGTTCACCGACGACGCGGAGATCGGGTTCGAAGGGCATCCCCACAGCACCACGACGGCACACCTGCGCAAGCTGTATGACCTGGGTGCGCGCCGGGTGAGCATCGGCATACAGGACTTCGACCCCCGCGTACAGGCCGTGATCAACCGCGTGCAGAGCTTCGGCGAGGTGCAGCGTGTGTTCGACGAGGCGCGGCGCACGGGCTACACGTCCATCAACGCCGACCTGATCTACGGGCTGCCCCTCCAGAACGAGCGGAGCATCCGGCTAACCATGGACCGCACGCTGGCCTTGCGTCCGGACCGGATCGCGTTCTACGGTTATGCGCACGTGCCTTGGGTGCGGCCCGGCCAACGGCGCTACACCGAGTCCGACCTGCCCTCGGGTGAGGCCAAGCGCGCGCTCTACGAGCTGGGAAGAGCCATGTTGGAGGACGGTGGCTATGTGGAGGTCGGCATGGATCACTTCGCGCTGCCGGACGAAGCCCTGGCCCGTGCCATGCGCAAGGGCACACTGCACCGCAACTTCATGGGGTACACGCCGGTGCGCACAGAGCTGCTCATCGGCCTGGGCGTGTCCTCCATCAGCGACAGCTGGACATGCTATGCCCAGAACGTGAAGGTGGTGGAGGACTACCTGAAGGAGGTGGCGGCGGACGAGCTGCCCGTGATGCGCGGCCATGTGCTCTCGCCGGAGGACCTGCAGGTGCGCGAGGCCGTCCTCGACCTCATGTGCCGGTTCCATACGGACCTGGCCAGCCTCGGCTGGGATGCGGCACGATGCGCGGTGGAGCTCGCCGGTCTGCGGATGGACGGCATCGTGGAGCTCGATGGTACCGAGGTCACCGTAACGGAAGAGGGTCGGGCCTGTGTGCGCAACGTGTGCATGGCGATCGACCCGCGCATGGAGCGCGAGGAACTGCAACGCCCGGTGTTCTCCCGGACCATCTGAGCCCGGAGCTCAGTCCTTGACCAGTTCGTACAGTCCGCTGAGGTCGGGCGAGAGGATGACCTCGATGCGGCGGTTCCTGGCCTTGTCCGCCTTGTCCACGGGCACGAACTCACCGCGGCCACCGGCCGTCACGTGCGTGGGGTCGAGGCGACTGTTCTCCTGCAGGATGCGCACCACGCTGGTGGCCCGCATCACGCTCAGGTCCCAGTTGTCCTTGTAGGGGGAGCCCGGCAGCACCTTGTCGGTATCGGTGTGCCCCTCGACCAGGATGTTGAGGTCCTTCTCGTTCTCGATGGCCTTGGCCAGCTTCACCAGCGCATCACGGCCCTGCTGATCCACGACGGTGCTGCCACTGGGGAAGAGCAGCTTGTTCTCCAGGCTCACGTGGATGCGGCCCCCGCGCTGTTCCACGGTGAGCCCCTTGCCCTCGAAGGCCGTGAGCGCCTTGCTCACCCGGTCCTTCAGCGCCCGCATGGCCTGGTCCTTCTTCGCCAGCTCCGCCTGCAGCTCGGCCAGCCGGGCCTCGCGGTCGGCGAGCGATGCACCGAGCTGGTCCAGGGAATCCTCCTTCGCCATCAGGCGCAGCCGCACGGTCTCCAGGTCGGTGAGCAGCTTGCGGTTCTCCGAACGGTCGCCCTCCATGAGCTTGGTGTACTTGTCGAGCAGTTCGTTGTTCAGCTGGTTGAGCCGGTCCTGCTGCCGCATTGCGCTGCGGTGCTCCACGCCCATGCGCGCGGTGTCGGCGGCGAGCTGGGCGGCCATCTTCTCCGCGGCATCGCGCTGCGCCTTGAGCTCGGTGGCCTCGGCCTTGGCCTGCTCGGCTTGGGCGAGCGCGGACTCCTGGGCGGCACGCATGTCATCGGCGCTCTTGCGGGCCTCCTCGTACTTGCGTGCGGGCACACAGGCTGCGGACAGGGCCACCAGGGCCAGGAGCAGGAGCGGAACGGACGGGCGGTTGATCGGCATGGCTAACTTTTCGGTCGGCATCAAAGTTGTCCGGGTCGCTTAAGGCCTTCCGCATCACCGCAACCTTTTTTTGAACACCACGTTCTTTCCTATGCCATGTACACCGTGAACACCACCGGACTTCCGACCGACTGGTACCTGTCACCGGGCATCGACCTTGAACTGCAGCAATACATGCTGCTGGGCTACCTGCAGCGGCTGCGAACGCGTTTCGGGGAGCGCAAGCTGTACCCGCATCTGGAGGAGCTGAGGCTTCGGCTGGAGGAGCTGCAGAAGCTTGCGGCCCAGCGCAGGGCCATGGGCGAGGTGGTTAAGGGCGAGGTGACCGGACTGGACCTGCGTCACGGCCGCCTGGTGCGGTCGGCCATGGAGGAGCTGGAACAGCTGCGCGTGATCGACGAGGTGGTCGACCTGGCCGTGCCCGCCATGCGGGAGCTGCTGGACGAGGGCCAAGGTCTGCGTGAGGAGTTCGTCTCGCGGATCCAGTTCGGGCCGGTGGGCGTGCTTCCGTTGAAGCCCCTGGAAGGCTACCTGGTGCTGCGGCAGGGCCATGAAGCACGGTTGTACGGCTATTCGTTGTGGCTTGTGCACGGTGTCGACCCTCGGCTGCGCTACCAGCGCATCCGCACCCGGTACATGGGATCGCGGAGCATGGGGGCGATGACCACTTACCGCGAAGTGCGGCTCGAGCTGTTGCGCGAGCAGAGCGCACTGCCCAACCCTGCGGTGTTCGCCTTCGAGGCCGGGGTGGAACTGCCGGCCATCGAGACCTTCCTTCCGCTGGCCAAGCAGCTGGTGTTCGATACCCTTGATGGGATGGCCGCCTAACGGCCACGCATCGCCGGGTCGATCCACACCCGCGACAGGTCACGCAGGTCCATCGCGTTCTCCGGCAAGCCCTTCAGCCAGGGCAGTGTGAGCCGCACCAGCCGCTCGTGATAGAGCGGGGCCACGGTGGCATCCCGCATGGCCTGGTCCTCGGCCATGGCCAGCAGTCGCATGCGCGCGCGGTGATCGGTGCTCATGCGCGCCTCCTGGTAGAGCGAATCGAACCGGGCGTTGGCATAGCGCGTGGTGTTGAGCGGGCTGGGCCGCGCGGTGTCGAGCACCGCGTTGCGCCCGTATAGCAGGGCCAGGTAGTTCTCCGGATCGGGGTAGTCGGCCACCCAGCCCTGGCGCCACAGCAGCGCGTGCCCGTTGTCGACCATGGCGTAGTGCTGATCGGCAGGCAGCACGGACACGAGCAGGCCGATACCGAGCTCCCGTTCGATCATGGCCTGCACGGCCTCCGCGACCCGCACGTATCCGAAGCCGGCGTTGTTCACGTGCAGGCGCACCGTGGGGAAGCCCTTTCCGCCCGGATAGCCTGCCTCGGCGAGCAGCTTGCGCGCGCTATCGGGATCGTACAGAAGCCCATGCACCTGGTCGTTCGGGTAGTCCTTCAGCCCGCTGGGCACCAACCCGTGCCCGGCGACCATGGCGGACCCGTTCAGCACGCTGTCCACCAGCACCTGCTGGTCGATCGCCAGTGCGAAGGCCCGCCGCACGCGCAGGTCGTTGAAGGGCGGCTTGCCGGCGTTGAAGCCGTAGAACTGCACCGCCAGGGAGGGGATCCGGCTCAGGTGGAAACGGAGCGCCCCGGTGCTCCGATCGATGGAATCGGTGAGCTCGCCCATCCGTTCGAGCGGCGGGTCGACCAGCACGGACAGGTGCCCGTTCAGGAACTCATCGAGCTCCTTGGACCGGTCGGCCTCGAAGGTGACCCGGGCCCCATCGAGGTACGGCAACGCATTGCCATGCTCATCGCGGTCCCAATAAGCCGGCGCGCGCTCGAAGACCATGGTGCCGTCCTCCGCGCGGGTGTGCAGCCGGAAGGGACCTGTGCCGACCATCGGTCGCTTCCCCGGCTTCGCTTGGGCAACGCCTTCCGGATAGATCCAGCATCCTTGGTGCGCGAGGATCTGGAGGAAGAGGGGCTCCGGGCGCAACAGCTCGATCTCCAAGGTGAGATCGTCCTTCACACGCACACCGGACAGCTCGGGAGCGGGGCGTCCTTCCTGGGTGGCATAGTAATGTTCGTCGGCGCCTTTCACACGGCCTTGGAAGAGCCAGAACATCTGGTTGTCGGCCGAGGCCGTGCACAGGCGCTTGAAGCAGGCCGCCACGTCGCCCGCCTGCAGCGTCGGCGCACCGTCGGGAAAGAGCGCGGCATCGGCATGGAACCGAACGTCCTTCCGCAGGGTGAAGGTGTAGATGCGGCCATCCTCGCTCACGGTCCAGGAACTGGCAAGGCAGGGCGCCACAGTGAGATCGGCGGGATCCAGCCTTACCAGGCCCTGGTACACGAGCGAGGCCACGCGGAACTCGGCGGCCGTGGCCAGACCCAGCGGGAAGAGGTCGCCCACGGGCATCGCCTCGTTCCAGTTGAACATGCCGCCGTAGTGCAGGCCGCCCTTGGCATTGCCGGCCATACCGCGATGAGGTTCACCGCAGCCCTGCCAAAGCACCACCGCCACCAAGGCGGTCAAGGTCCAGACCGATCGCATCAGGTTCGGCCAAATGTATCCGGCACCGGTCCGGGCAACAGGCAGGGCCTATCGCCGTTACGAACATGGCGCTCTTGATGCGCCGCGAGCCCACTGTGGGCGGCCGGGGTATTTTCAACCCCTTGCCGAAGCCCAGCCTGGGCCGCCCTCCCCAAATGCCGCGCACCCGGTCCATCGCCAAGCCCGCCCTGCTGGCCATGCTGCTCTTCGCCATGGCCACTGCGGGCATGGGCCAGCAGGGCGGCAACCTGCGGACCGAGCGGTTCGTGTTCATCTCCGACACGGTGCGGTTGGACAGCCTGAGCATGGCGCCTGGAAGCCTGGAGCTGTTCGACGCGGATGGTGCGGTGGACGCCGCCCGCTATTCGGTCGATCCGTTCCGTGGTCTGCTGATCCGCACGGACCCCGACCTGACCGACACGCTGGTGGCCCGTTGGCGATCGCTTCCCCTGGACCTGTCGGGCACCTACCGCCACAAGGACCCGCGTCAGCTCGAACGCATCTCCGGCGACCGCCCCGACCCCTTCAAGTACACCCCATCCCGCGAGGTCGACGACCCCTTCTCGGTGAGCGGGCTCAACAAGAGCGGCAGCATCTCCCGGGGGGTCCTCTTCGGCAACAACCAGGACCTCTCGGTGAACAGCACCCTGAACCTGGAGCTCAGCGGCAGGCTCACCGACCGCATCAATGTGCTCGCCTCCATCACCGACAACAACATCCCGATCCAGGCCGGCGGCAACACCCTGGAGCTGCAGGACTTCGACCAGGTCTTCATCAAGCTCTTCGACGACCGCCAGGAGCTGATCGCCGGCGACTTCGTGCTGCAACGCCCCCGCAGCCACTTCCTCACCTACTTGAAGAAGGCCAAGGGCCTCAGCTACGGCACCAAGCTGGGTCCGGTCGACAAGCCCAACGGTGGCCTGGGCGTGAGCGCCGCGGTGAGCAAGGGCAAGTTCGCCCGCAACCTGATCCAGGGCACCGAGGGCGTGCAGGGGCCCTACCGCCTGCGCGGCGACGGGGGAGAGAGCTTCATCATCGTGCTCTCCGGCACCGAGCGCGTGTTCATCGATGGAGTGCAACTGACACGCGGCCAGGAGAACGACTACGTCATCGACTACAACACCGCCGAGATCACCTTCACCGCCAACCGGCTCATCACCAAGGACCGGCGCATCGTGGTGGAGTTCCAGTACAGCGACAAGAACTACGTGCGCTCCCTGGTCCGCACCACGTTCGACCGCAGCTTCGGGAGCACCGACGTGCACTTCAACCTCTACAGCGAACAGGACCACCGCAACCAGCCGCTGCAGCAGGAGCTGAGCCCCGAGGACCGCGATGTGCTGAAGAACGCGGGCGATGACCCGCTCGCGGCCGTGACGCCAGGTGCCGACAGCGTGGCCTACAGCGCCAACGAGGTGCTGTACGCGCGCATCGATTCGCTCGGCTACGATCCGGTCTACCGTTACAGCACCTCGCCTGACAGCGCCTTCTTCCGCATCACCTTCACCCCGGTGGGAACGGGCAACGGCGACTACGTGCAGGACGGCTTCTCCCCCAACGGCCGCCTGTTCCGGTGGGTGGCGCCCGACACGGTGAACGGCGTTGTGCTGAAGCGCGGCGACCATGCGCCCCTGCGGGTGCTCGTGGCGCCGCGCAGCCAGCAGCTGCTCACCCTCGGCGCGGAGCATGCGTTCAGCGCGCGTACCAAGGGCTGGGGCGAAGTGGCCTACAGCCACAACGACCTGAACACCTTCTCCTCCATCGACGACAGCGATGACCAGGGTTATGCGGTAAGGCTCGGCGGAACACATGCCGTGCCGTTTGCCCGTGCCGACAGCAGCTGGTGGCTCGACCTGGGCACCGAGAACGAGTTCCTCTCCCGCGACCTGCGCGTGGTGGAGCGCTACCGCCCCGTGGAGTTCGAACGCAACTGGAACGCGCTGGGCGTGCCGCTCGACGGCGACCAACTGCTCGCCTCCGTCAGCGCCGGTGTGCGCAGCAAGCGACAGGGCACCGCCCGCCTCAGCACCGGCACCTTCCAGGTCACCGACCGGTACGCGGGCTGGCGGCACCGTGTGGAGAGCGACCTGCACCCCGGTCGCTGGGACGTGGTGGGCGAGGCCAGCCTGCTGAGCACCACGCTACCGCAACGCACGGAGTTCCTGCGGCACAAGGGCGTGGTCCGTTATCGCCTCCGCCCCTTCACGCTGGGCTTCCAGAGCGAACGCGAGCGCAACCTCTTCCGCACCACCGCCAAGGACTCGCTCACCGCGGGCAGCTACCAGTTCCATGAGTGGCAGCTCTTCGCACAGAGCCCCGACAGCAGCCGAACGCGCGTTCGCCTCTCCGGCGGCCAGCGCACCGAGAAGGCCCTGCGCGCCGGAACGCTCGTGCCCAGCACCGTGGCCGATGCTTACAGCGCAGGGCTCGACCTCACCGGCGACCCGCGCAACCGCCTGGCCACCACCTTCAGCTACCGCCGCCTGCGTATCCTGGACAGCCTGCTCACCGCAGCGAAGCCGGAGGAGACCTGGCTTGCGCGCGTGGACCATGACCTGGCCCTGTGGAAAGGCGCCGTGGTGTGGGACCTCTTCTACGAGTTCAGCAGCGGGCTGGAGCAACGCCGCGAATACATCTACGTGCAGGTGCCGGCCGGCCAGGGGGTGTACATCTGGAACGACTACAACGGCAACGGCATCAAGGAGCTCAACGAGTTCGAGGTGGCCAACTTCGGCTACGAGGCCGACCACATCCGGGTGTACGTGCAGAGCAACGACTATGTGCGCACCTACGGCAACCAGCTGAGCGCCTCGCTCGACCTGCGGCCCGCAGCGCTGTGGGAGGAGAAGGCGGGCATCGCCGGGTTCGTGGCGAAGTTCAGTGACCTGGCCTCGTTCCGCACCGACCGCAAGACCGGCACGGACGACCTGGCCAAGGCGCTCGACCCCTTCCGGCTGGACCCCACCGACAGCGCGCTCACGGCCTTCAACAGCTCGGTGCGCAACACCCTATACTACGATCGCAGCAGCCGCACGTGGAGCGTGGACCACACCTACCAGGAGGACCTGACGAAGAGCTTGATCCAGGGCGGTTACGAAGCGCGCGCACGCCGGTTGAACGTGCTGCGCCTGCGGGTGAACGTGACCCGTCAATGGACCTTCGACGTGGAGAGCGACCGCGGCAGGTCCACCAGCAACAGCGATGCGATCGAGGGCCGCACCTTCGCCGTGGACCAGGAGGGACTGCGGCCGCGCCTGACCTGGCAGCCCAGCACCCGTCTGCGTGCATCGGCCACCTACCGCTACCTGCGCAAGCGCAACGAGGAGGACCTGGGGGGTGAGCGCTCCGAGCAGAGCGACCTGGGCGCCGAACTGCGTTTCAACGCCGCCGGAAAGGGCACGCTGCAGTTCAACGCGAACCTGGTGGGCATCACCTACGACGGCACGGTGAACTCGGTGATCGGCAACGAAATGCTCCAGGGGCTGCGACCGGGGCGCAACGTCACCTGGAGCGTGTCGCTGCAACGCAGGCTCAGTGACCACCTGCAGGTGGACATCACCTACAACGGACGCGACAGCGAAGGGGCGCCCACGGTGCATGTGGGCGGGGCGCAGGTCCGCGCCTTCTTCTGACCGGTCTTACTTCAGGTCGAAGGTGGTCTTCGACACAAGCGCGCCTGCCTCGTACACCTCCACGATGTACTGGCCGGTGGCCAGCTTGCCGGTGGCGGTGTAGAACATGCACACGTCCAGCGGCTGGTTCTGGTAGTTCACCTCACGCTTCACGCTGAACTCACCCTGCACGCCATTGAACGAGAAGCGGTTGTCGGCCTCGCCGGCGGGCAGCACCGAGCCATCGGGGCTGATGATGCGCATGTAAATGACCTTGTTGCCCGGCATGGTCACCTTGTTCTCGCCCAAGGTGAAGCAGCTCTTGATCATCTCCGCCTTGGCGGCGCGCTCGGTATCGACCTGCTTGCCGTTGTTGCGCAGGAAGAGGGCGCCCGCGCTGTGCGCCGTGGTGTGCAGCACCGATCCCTTGGTGATCAATGCGCGCTGCTCGGCGCTCTGCTGCTCGAGGGCCTGTTTCTGCCCGGTGACCTCGCCCAGTTGCTGGCGGGTGGCCACGTTCTCGGCCTGGAGGGCCAGGTTCACCTGGTTGAGCGAATCGATGGTGACCACATAGCCCTTCATGATCTTGCGCAGGGTCTCGGCCTCCTTTCGGGCCTTGGCCAGGTCGTAGTTGCCACGCTTCACCTTGTCCATCAGGTCCTCGATCTGCTCGCGCTGGGCGGACATCTCCGTGCGGAGCTGCTCGTTGTCGGTGTTCAGCGTGTCGTACTGGGCGAGCATGTCCTCCAGCAGCTTGGTCACATTGTCCTTCTCGCTGGTGACCTGGGTGAGCTGCTGCCCGGTGGTCTCCACGTCCTTGTTCTTCTGCATCAGCAGGTAGAGCATCACCACGTTGCTGATCAGCAGCAGCACCACCAAGGCCAGCAGGGCGGCGTTGGAACGGCCCTTGGGGCTGGAGGGGGGGGTCATCGGTTGTTCCATGGGTATGACGCTCGGGTGCAGGCCCGGCATGAACGGTCCCAAAGTTACCTTGGTGGCATGGGGGCCATTTCCAGTGCTGGCGCACTTTTCAACAAAGTAGTACACCCGATCGTGCAGGGTTTGCGCGATCTCGGCGACCTGGCGCTGCCCCGCCGCTGCGCCGGTTGTGATGACCCCTTGCATCAACACGAACAGGCCATTTGCTCCACCTGCCTGGCCGACTTCCCGCGCACCCGCTTCCACGACGACCCCAGCAATCCGGTGGAGCGCATCTTCTGGGGACGCATCCCTCTGCATGCGGCCACCGCGCTGGCGCACTTCGACAAACGGGGCCGGATGCAGCACATGCTCCACCGCCTGAAGTACAGGGGCGACCGTACCGTCGGGCATGCCCTTGGCCGCATGCTGGGCGAAGAGCTGAAGGCGAGCGCACGCTTCGCCGATGTGAACGCCGTGCTTTCCGTGCCACTGCACCCGCGCAAGGAACGCGACCGCGGGTACAACCAGGCCGAAGTGCTGGCCGAAGGCCTGCGTGAAGCCCTGGGCACCGGCCCCGTGAACGCGCGGCTGGTGAGGGCCGTGCACACCGAGAGCCAGACGCGCAAAAGCCGCCTGGAGCGCTGGCGTAACGTGAAGGACGCCTTCGTGCTGCACCACGGCGAGGTGCTCACGGGCAGGCATGTGCTGCTCATCGACGACGTGGTGACCACCGGGGCCACCCTCGAAGGCTGTGCAGCGGTGTTGCAGGACATCGCGGATGTGCGTGTGAGCGTGGCCACGGTGGCCTTCGCATGAAGGCGCCGAGCAGCCTGCGACGCTAGCTTTGCGCCCGTTCCGATGGAAGCCCCGATCCAACTCCCAGCCACCACCGACCGCGTGGCCCTCTATTCCGCGCTCGCTCCTCAGATGCGCGAGCTCCTGGCCGACGAGCACGACCCCATCGCCGCCATGGCCAATTTCTGCGCGGCCTTGCACCAGGCGTTCGGCTGGCACTGGGTCGGCTTCTACCGTGTGATGGGTGCGGAGCTGGTGCTGGGGCCCTTCCAGGGACCCGTGGCCTGCAGCCGGATCGGTCACGGGAAAGGGGTGTGTGGCGCGGCCTGGGCCGAGGAACGCATCCTGATCGTGCCCGACGTGGAGAAGTTCCCGGGGCACATCGCCTGCAGCCCGCTCTCGCGCAGCGAGATCGTGGTGCCCATCCGCGACCGCGACGGGCACATCGCCGCCGTGCTCGACATCGACAGCACCCGTCCGGACGACTTCTCGGAGGTCGACGGGCATGCCCTTGGCAGGCTTTGCGCCCAACTGGAGCCCCTGTTCGGATGAACCATCGCCTGCTCCTGCCGGCGGCCCTGCTTCTGGCCGGCTGCGCCCAGGTGCGGGAGCTTGGCGGGGGACCTCGCGATACCAGCCCCCCGCAACTGGTGGAGGCCTATCCGCCCGACCGCACCACAGGGTTCAGCGGCAGGCGCGTGGTGCTGCGCTTCGACGAAAAGGTCAAGGTGGGCAACGTGCGCGACCAATTGCTGGTGTCGCCGCCGTTGGAACGACAACCGACCCTGCAGGTGCAGGGCGGCACCGAGGTGGTGATGGAACTGGACGAGGAGCTGCGGCCGGGCACCACCTATTCCTTCTTTTTCGGTGATGCCATCGCCGACCTCACCGAAGGCAACCGGGCGGCCGACCTGCACTACGTGGTGTCCACCGGCGACCTGCTCGACACCGGGCGCGTGTCCGGAGCGGTGATCGATGCCCTGACCGGCGCCCCGGCCTCCGGTGTGCATGCCTTGCTCTATGCCCCGGCCGACACCGCCGACCTCCGCACGGGACGCCCGGCCTACGCCACCCGCACCAATGAGCAGGGCATGTTCCTGCTGAAGAACCTGCGGGCCGGTGCCTACGCCCTGCGCGTGCTCCGCGACCAGAACAGCAACCTGCGGTACGACCTGCCCAACGAGGAGATCGCCTTCGCCGACAGCCTGGTGGTCACCGACCTAGATACCCTGACCCACCTGCGGTTGTTCCGCGAGGCGCCACGCCAGCAGCAGGTGCTCGACCAACGGGTGGAGGCCCAGCGCGATCTGCTCCTCGCCTTCGCCCTGCCCACCAAGTCCCCTTCCTTGCACGACATCGACATCACGGGGGGAAGCCTCATCTGGGAGGCACGGCCGAACGCCATCGGCGATACGGTGCGTTTCTGGCCGAACGACACCACGGCACTGGATGGCCGCCGGTTCGAAGTGCGTGACGACGGCCGGGTGCTCGACACGCTCCGTTACCGGGTGCGTGAGAAGATGCCGTTCAACGTTTCGTTGCGGACGGTCCGGTCCAACGACACCTTCACACTGGAGCCCACGCGGCCGGTGGTCTCGATCGACCCCGCCCGGTTCCTGCTGGCGGGCGACACGGTGATCGGCCCGGCCGCCGTTCGGTTCCACCCCGACGATCCCTGGGCGATCGGAATCGACCATCGACCAGGCGACAAGGCCACCCGGCTGCTCGTGCTGCCCAAGGCGATGATGGACCGGTACGGCGGCACCAACGACACCCTTCGCCTCGACCTCCGTGCCCCGCGCAAGGAGGACCTGGGTGAGCTGGGCCTCACGGTGGTGGCGGGTACGACCGGACCCTCCGGCCCCCTGCTGGTCCGCCTGCGCACCGCCCAAGGGGGCGTGGTCCGGACCCAGCGGCTGACAGAACCCACAAAAGCCTGGTTCCCAGGGGTTGAGCCCGGATCGTACCGGCTGGAGCTGGTCGAGGACCGGGACGGGAACGGGCGCTGGGATGCCGGTGATCTGGCCACCGGACGCCAACCAGAACGCACCTGGTGGAGGCCCGCCCCGGTGATCATCCGGGCGGGCTGGACGATCGAGGAGACCTGGACCGTGGACGGACCGTGAGGTCTTCATACAACCGGATCCGCCATTCGAACGTCTTGGCCTAGGCCAAGACAGGGAACGACCGGGCAGGACCCGGTGCTGTCCTACCTTGCGCTGTTATTCAAGACCGGCCCGGCCGGACGACAACAAGCCAACATGAGGAACAGGATCATCGGCGCCCTGCTATTGGCGCTTGGGGTGGGGGGAACGGCCACGGCCCAGCAGGGCGTGGTGCCCACGATGGGCAAGGAGTTCTGGGTGGGATACATGCAGAACTACGGTGGCGGCGGCAACCAGCACATCGACCTGTTCATCTCCAGTTATGTGAACACCACGGGCACGGTGGAGATGCCGTTGCTGGGCTTCACACAGAACTTCGTGGTGGCCGCCAACACGGTGACCACGGTGACCCTGCCCATCACGGCCGTGCACCAAGGCTCCGAAGTGGTCGACAACAAGTCGTTCCTCGTTCGCACGGCCGACACGGTGGCCGTGTACGCGCTGAACTTCGAGGACGCCACTGCCGACGCCGCCTCGGTGCTCCCCATCAACTCCCTCGGCACCCAGTACCGCGTTCACTGCTACTACGGCCTCAACGGCCTCAGCGGTCTGAGCTCCGAGTTCCTCATCGTGGCCACCAAGGACGGCACGCAGGTGGAGATCACGCCCACCGCCGCGACCGCTGGTGGTCGCCCGGCCGGAGTGCCCTTCCTGGTCGACCTGGACAGTGCGGAGACCTACCAGGTGCAGGCGGCGAACACCACGGACGACCTGAGCGGTACGACCATCGTGGGCACGGCCATCAGTGGCTCTTGCCGTCCGTTCGCCGTGTTCTCCGGTTCGGTGTGCACCAACATCCCGGTGGGCTGTTTCGCCTGCGACCACGTGTTCGAACAGAACCTGCCCACCAACGTGTGGGGCACCAAGTTCTTCACCGTACCCTGGCAGGGGCCCAACAGCTACACCTACCGGGTGATGGCCAACACCAACGGAACCGGATTCACGTTGGACGGTGTGGCCCAGCCCACCTTGAACGCCGGCCAGTTCGACGAGGTGAACTACGCCACGCAGGCGCACTGCATCGAGAGCGCCGTTCCCATCAGCGTTTCGCAGTACATCCAAGGGCAGGACTGCTCGGGCAACGTGGGCGATCCCGCGCTGCTCATCCTCAACGCCGAGGAGCAGAAGATCAGCAACATCAGCTTCGCCACGGTCGTTTCCCCGAACATCAACAACCAGTACATCGCGGTGGTCGTGGAGACCGCGGCCTCCGGGACCGTGGTGCTGGACGGCACCACGATGCCGGCCGCTTCGTTCACCCCGTACACGGCCTGCCCCACGCACAGCCACGCCACCTTCCCCCTCACCCAGGGAAGCCACAGCATCGCGTGCCCCAGCGGCCTGATCGGCTACGTGTACGGCGTGGGCAACAACTACGAGACCTACGCCTACTCCGTGGGCGCCTTCACCCCGATCCCGCCGCTCGTTGTGGACAGCGTGCTGTGCGGCGTGGACAGCTCGGGCACCTTGACCCTGTCGCCCCCGCAGCCGATCAACAACCCCTGGTGGTCCACGGTGACGAACCCCACGGACACGCTGTTCCAGGGCCTCACCTACACCTTCATTCCGCCGGGCAGCGACGTGTACGTGGTCACCGGTTCGGAGTTCATCAGCTCCTGTGAGCAGCAGTACTTCTTCAGCGTGGAAGTGGACGACCCGCCCACGCTGACCGTGACGGCCAACGGCACCGCGGCACCGACGGTGATCCAGGTGTGCGCCTATTCGCCGGTGCAGCTCAACGTGATCCCGAACCCGCCGGGCCAGTACCTGTACAACTGGTGGCCCGACCCGCTGCTGAGCGATGGCTCGATCCCGAACCCCATCGCCACGCCCACCACGAGCGGTTGGTTCTATGTGAGCGTGAGCACGTTGAACGGCTGCGCCGTCGCGGTGGACAGCATCTACATCGACGTGTTCCCGGGCGATGTGCTCATCCACGAGGCCACCACCACCGACGACGCGCTCTGCCTCGGCGATACCGCGCAGCTCGACATCGACATCCAGCAGATCGTGGCGCAGGACGTGCTCGACAACGGCTTCGGCACCATGTGGAACAACCTGAGCGGCGGTGTGATCGGCAACCAGTGCGGCAGCGTATCGGGCAACACCGTGTGGTTCGATGGCGCCGGCCCCCGCTTCGTCGAGACCATCCCGCTGAACGTGGTCACCGGTGGCACCATCCAGTTCGCCCTGCACATCGGTGCGGGAGCGGCTCCCTGCGAGGATGCCGACCCGGGCGAGGACGTTGTGCTGGAGTACAGCACGGGTGGCCCCTGGGTCCCCATCACCACCTTGCAGGAGGCCCTCTACCCGAACTGGACCACCGTGTCAATCCCCATCCCCGCCGGCGCACAGACAGCGGCCACCGCGTTCCGCTGGATCCAGAACGTGAGCACCGGTCCGGGCGAGGACAACTGGGCGTTGGACAACGTGGCCATCGCCGTGATCGACCCCTCGAACCTCCTCTTCTCCTGGAGCCCGAGCGTGAGCCTTACGGACGCGGCCATCCAGAACCCCATCGCCCAGCCCACGACCTCGGGTTATTACTACATCACCTCCACCGACCTGCTCACCGGCTGCTCGTACACCGATTCGGTCTTCATCGATGTGGGCCAGCCCTTTACCATCGCGGTGACGAATGATACGGTGCTGTGCGATGTCGCGGGCGTGCAGCTGAACGCCACCCCGAGCTCGGGTACGGGACATGTGTGGAGCTGGACCCCGGCCACGGGATTGAGCGCCACCTTCATCGAGGACCCCATCGCCACGCCCCTGGTGACCACCGAGTATTTCGTGGAGGTCTCCACCGCGCAGGGATGCTCCGCCACCGACAGCGTTACGGTGACCGTGGGCCAGGTGCTCGCCCTCACGGTGACGACCACGGACGATGACCTCTGCGCCGGGGAGACCACGCAGCTCAACGCGAACGTGCCCGGGTCGCCGCCGAACCTCACCTATTCCTGGGCCCCGTCGGCGTCGCTCAACAACGCCACGATCACCAATCCCATCGCCACGCCTCCGAGCACCACCAACTACATCTGCACGGTCACCGACACGCTCAGCGGCTGCCTGCTCATCGACAGCGTGCTGATCAACGTGACCTCGCTGTACCAGGTGGTGGCCACCAACGACACCGTGCTCTGCGACCCGCTGGGCTTCCAGCTGAACGCCGTGCACAACGTGCCCGGTCCGGTGATCACGTGGACGCCCGCAGCCTACGTGAGCAACCCCGCCATCGCCACGCCCACGATCACCTTCGACAGCACGGCCACCTACATCGTGCAGGTGACCGACCCCGTGCTCGGCTGCAGCGCGAAGGACACCGTGGTGGTGACCGTTCCGTTCTCGGACCTCGTGTTCATCGCCGACAGTTCGCTCTGCGCGGGCGACAGCATGCTGATCGATGCGGGCTTCCCGTCGGCGAGCCACGACTGGAGCACCGGCGAGACCACGCAGACCATCTGGGTGAACAGCGCGGGCAACTACACCGTGACCATGATCGACACCAACGGCTGCCAGGTCACCGCCACCACCACGGTGACGGTGGACCCCCTGCCCGTGGTGCTGCTCGGCGCGGACAGCTCGCTATGCGTGGGCCAGCAATGGACGCTTGATGCAGGGAACCCCGGCAGCACCTACCTGTGGAGCACCGGGGCGGGCACACAGACGATCACCGTGACCACCGACGATCAGTACTGGGTGCGGGTGACCGATGTGAACGATTGCGTGCAGAGCGATTCCATCGACCTGGTGTTCGACCCGCTGCCCGTGATCGACCTCAACGACACCACGGTGTGCGTGAGCGAGACCATCACCCTCGATGCAGGCAACCCGGGCAGCACCTACCTCTGGAACACGAACGCCACCACCCAGACCATTAGCATCGCCGCCAGCACCGGTACTTATTCCGTGGTGGTGACCACACCCACCTGGTGCGTGGACTCGAGCGATGCGGTGATCACCTTCGTCGACTTCCCGGTGGTGGACCTCGGTCCCGATACGGCCCTCTGCGAGACCCAGGTGCTCACGCTCGACGCCGGCAACCCCGGGTCGAACTACACCTGGAGCGATGGAAGCAACTTCCCCACCCTGTCCATCACCGATGATGCCCTGGTGTGGGTGGACGTGTTCAACGGGTACTGCACCACGCGCGACTCGCTGGAGGCGGTGTTCAACCCGCTGCCCCTGTACATCGACGTCGGCAAGGTGGTGACCTGCCTTGACGTTCCGCCCAACAAGATCGTGCTCGACGCCGGCAACCCGGGCTGCACCTTCGTGTGGAACACCGGTGCCACCACGCAGCAGATCGAGGTCTCCACCTACGGCCTGTACAGCGTGTCCATCACCACCCCGCTCAACTGCACGATCACCGACAGCGTGTACGTGGAGGAGTACTGCCAGCCCGCCTTCTACATGCCGAACGTGTTCACCCCGGACGGCGACGGCGTGAACGACCTGTTCGGGCCGGACGGGTACAACATCGCCAGCCTGGAGCTGAACGTGTTCAACCGCTGGGGTGAACTGATCTTCACCGGCAAGGACGCCACGGCGTTCTGGGACGGCAACATGAACGGTGAGCCGGTCCAGGACGGCGTGTACGTGTGGAAGTGCAAGTACCGCTTCGTGGAGAACGTGGACGGTTTCGTAGGTGCCGAGCGCGAGGCCGTGGGCCACGTGACGGTGCTGCGCTGATCCATCGATCGATCAGGAGGGCCGGGGCGTGAACGTCCCGGCCCTCTCCTTTCCCGGCCGGCCGCAGGAACCTTCCGGCAAGGCCTTCGTAGGAAGGTCGGCCAAGGACCTTCTCCCGTGCTGGAACCGAGTCAGCGTATCCTTCCGAACGTCGCAGGGACCAACCTGCCCCCCCTGGTGCGGTGGGCGCTTTGGTCCCTGTTCATCCTGCTCCTGCTGGTGGCCAACCGGGTCCAGGGCCAGACGACCGGCCCGCTGCCCACCAAAGGCCGCACTTTCTGGGCCGGGTACATGCAGAACGCGTACGGCGCACAGGAGCTGCGCCTCATGATCGCCGGCCAATCGGCCACCAGCGGCACCGTGAGCGTGCCCCGCACCGGCTGGAGCACCCCCTTCAGCGTGGGTGCGAACGGGGTGGCCACGGTGATCGTCCCGGTGGCCAATGAGCACATCGGGAGCGAGGTGATCAGCGACAAGGGCATCCTGGTCCAGGCCCAGGACAGCGTGACCGTGACACTGGCCAGCTACCAGAGCTTCACCACCGACGCGGCCCAGCTGCTGCCGCTGGATGCGCTCGCCACCACCTACCGCGTACAGGGATACCGTGGCCTTTCCGGCTTCGCCGACTTCTACAAGAGCGAACTGCTGGTGGTGGCCACCGCCGACGACACTGAGATCGAGATCACGCCCAGCGTGAACACCGCGGGTGGCAGGCCGGCAGGCGTGCCGTTCACCATCACCCTCGATGCCGGCCAGAGCTACCAGGTGCAATCGGCGCTCGCCGCGCTGGACGTGACGGGCACCACCGTGCGGGCCACCGCCGCCAGCGGTCCCTGCCGCCCCTTCGCGGTGTTCGGCGGAAGCATGTGCGCCAATGTGCCGGCCGGTTGCCCCGCCTGTGACTTCATCGTGGAGCAGATGGTCCCCACCGACAAGTGGGGCATGAACTTCCACACCATCCCCCTCGCGGGCGTAACCTCACACACCTACCGCATCCTCGCCGACCAGCCCGGCACCACCGTGCAGATCGACGGAGGTGCCCCCATCGTGCTCAACGCCGGCCAATCGCACCTGGTGAACGGCGCCACACAGCCCGTGTGCATCTCCGCCGACAAGCCGGTGAGCGTGGCCCAATTGATGGAAGGCTTCAACTGCGCGACCGGTGGCGACCCCTCCATGATCGAACTGGTACCGGATGAGCGGATCACCACGAACACGGTGTTCCAGACGGTGACCTCGGCGCAGATCACCCAGCACGGGGTGAGCGTGGTGATGCCCACCGCGTTCTCCTCCACCCTGCTGCTCGACGGCGCTCCGGTGAGCGCGGCCCTGTTCCAGCCCTTCCCGGCCTGCAACGGCTTCTCCCATGCCAAGGTGCCCGTGGGCATCGGCACGCACCGGCTCACCTCCGCGAACGGCTTCCTCGCCTATGCCGTGGGCTCCGGTACCGGTGAGAGCTACGCCTACACCCTGGCCAGCAAAGCCATTCCCGGCGCGGTGAACGACTCCACCCTGTGCGCCAGCGGCGCCATCACCCTGGACGCGCTGCAACCCATCGTGAACGCGGAATGGCGGGCGGCCAGCGCACCCACCGTGGTCCTCTCCACCTCGGCCAGCTACACCTTCACACCGACGACGAACGACTCCTACACCGTTTCCGGTGAGCTAGCGGGCAGCGGTTGCCCGTACAGCTTCACCTATCACGTGGGCCTGGCCGTTCCACCGGCCTTCGACCTCACGGCCAACAACCTGCCAGCGGCCACCGTATGCCAGTTCGGTGCTGTGCAGCTGAACGTGATCCCCGTACCGAACAGCGCCGCGTTCAACCTGGCCTGGAGCCCCGCCGCCCTGCTCAACGACCCGGGCATTCCCTCGCCCATCGCCTACCCCCAGGCCAACACCTGGTTCCGCCTTCAGATCGCCAGTCCGGTGGGCTGCGGCAGCGCCACGGACAGTGTGCTGGTGAACGTGCTGCCGAACAACCTGCTCGGCGTGCTCGCCACCGCTAGCGATAGCGCGATCTGCGCCGGGGAGACGATCACCCTGAGCGCACAGGCGCAGCAGGTGGTGGCACAGGATGCACTGAACGGAGCCGCCGGTGCGATCTGGTCGCAGGTGAGCGGTGGCTCCGTCGCCAGCACCTGCGGTTCGGTGAGCGGCGATGCCCTGTACTTCAACGGCCCCGGAACGCGTGAAGCACGCACCTCCGCGCAGGATGTCTCCAGCGGTGGTTCGTTGCGCTTCGCCTTGAAGATCGCCACTGGTGCCGCGCCCTGCGACAACGCCGACCCCGGCGAGGACGTGGTGCTCGAGTACTCCATCAACAACGGCGCCAACTGGAGCCCGATCGCCACGTACAACGAAGCGCTTTTCCCTGCCTTCACCGCGGTGCAGGCCACCGTGCCCGTTGCCGCGCAGACCACCAACACCCTGTTCCGCTGGCGCCAGCTGGCCAACAGCGGGGCCGGCCAGGACAACTGGGCCCTGGATGATGTGGTGATCACCCGCGGCAACAACAGCGGCCTCAGCTTCACATGGTCGCCCGTGCCTTCGCTCGCCAACCCCAACAGTGCCAGCACCAGCGCAGGTCCCCAGGCCACCACCGCCTACATCATCATCGCCACAGGCGGCAGCGGCTGTTCGGCGCAGGACACGGTGCAGGTGATCGTGCAGCCCGCGTTCAGCATCACGGCGAGCAACGACACCACGGTATGCACCGCCGGCAGTGCCGTGCAACTGCAGGCCTCCCCGAGCTACAACGCTCCGATCACCTGGAGCTGGAGCCCGGCCACGGCATTGAGCAGCACGTCCGCTCCCGACCCTACCGCCACACCCGCGGCCACCACCAGCTATACCGTCACGGCCACCACCGCCATCGGCTGCATCGACAGCGAGCCGGTGGTGATCACTGTCGGCGATCTGGCCGGGGTGAACGTGACCGCCACGGACAACCAGCTCTGCGCCGGTGAGAGCACCACGTTGAGCGCGGCTCCGATCGGCAACGGCACCTACGCCTACTCGTGGAGCCCGGCCGCCACCGTCAGCACGCCCTCGGCCGCGAGCACCACCGCCGTTCCGTCAGGCACCACCACCTACACCTGCACCGTGGTCGAACCCGCCAGCGGCTGCACCCGCTCGGGCAGCGTAGCGGTGAACGTGACCGGTCCATACAACGTGGACGCCAACCCGAGCGACACCCTGTGCACCACCACCGGCTTCCAACTCACCGTGCAGCACAACGTACCCGCGCCCTTCAGCATCGTGTGGACCAACGCGCAGTTCCTGAACAGCGGCACCATCGCCTCCCCCACGATCCTTGCCGACACCACCGCCACCTATGTGGTCACCGTCACGGATGCGTTCGGCTGCTCCTACAGCGACAGCACCACGATCATCTCCGCCTGGGACAACCTGATCACCCCGATCAACTATGCGGCGTGCACAGGTCAGTCCATCCTGCTCGATGCCGGCTACCCCGGCTCGACCTAC
>JAEUSV010000115.1 GCA_016788485.1 Flavobacteriales bacterium | reverse complement strand
CGGCGGCGTGGCCCGCTTCGACGGGCTCGTGCTGCGCACCCTGGGCGCCACCGAAGGCCTCAGCGACCCCTTCGTGCGCACGCTCTTCATCGCCCCCACCGGCGAACTGGTGGTGGGCACCGAGCACAGCGGGCTCTTCCTCTGGCGCAACAAGCGCTTCGAGCACATCGCGCCGCTGATCGAAGGGCGCGTGAACACCATCGTCGGCGACGACGAAGGGCGTTTCTGGGTGGGCGGCGAGCGCGGCGTGGCCTGCGACCCCGGCGACCACAAGGGCCTGGCCGTGGGCCGCTCCATCAGCGTGCACAGCATCGTGCCGGCCGGCGACAGTGTGTGGGTGGGCAGCGACAGCGGCCTGTTCGTGATCGACACGCGCAGGATCCCGTGGGACCTGGCACCGGTGACCACCGTGCCCCGCATGCCCATCACCTCCATGGCCCGCGATGCCCTCGGCATCCTGTGGATCGGCACGCACGGCAACGGCCTCATCAAGCTCCAAGGGAACACCTTCAAGGGCTACAGCACCGCCGACAAGCTGAGCTCGCCCTACGTGGAACAGGTGCTGCTCGATGCCTACCAGAACGTGTGGATCGGCACGCGGCAGGGCGTGGACCGCCTGGAGTTCGACCCCATGCAGGAGGAGCTGCTCGACGTGGACCACTACGGCCGCGACGAAGGGCTCATCGGCATCGAGACCTTCCGCAACGCGTGCTACCTGGACATGGACAGCGCGTTGTGGTTCGGCACGGTGCGCGGCGCCACGCGCATCGACCCCTCGCGCACCGAGCGCGACGAGAACGAGCCCATCACGCGCATCACCGGCATCCAGCTCTTCTACCAGAACGTGGACTGGAGCGCCTGGAGCATGGGCCTCGACAGCCTCACCGGGCTACCCACCGGCCTGGTGCTGCCGCACGACCAGAACCACCTGACCTTCAACTTCGTCGGCATCAGCCTCGCCTACCCCGAGAAGGTGCGGTACCAGTTCATGCTCGAAGGGCACGACCCCGAGATGTCGCCCATCACCTCCACGGAGCGCATCACCTACAGCAACCTGGCGCCCGGCGACTACGTGTTCCGGGTGATCGCGCGCAATGCCAGCGGCATCTGGAACCAGCAGGCCACCGAGTTCCGCTTCACCATCAAGCCGCCCATCTACCGCACCTGGCCCTTCCTGATCGGCAGCGCGCTCACCGTACTTCTCGGCTTCTGGGGCTACGTGCAGCTGCGCACGCGCCGCCTGCGCCGCGAGAGCGAACGCCTGGAGCGCATGGTCACCGAGCGCACGCAGGAGCTGGCCGAGGAGAAGCATCGCAGCGAGGAGCTGCTGCTGAACATCCTGCCCGAGGAGGTGGCCGAGGAGCTGAAGGAGAACGGCCGCGCCGCCGCGCACCGCTTCGAGCACTGCACCGTGCTGTTCAGCGACTTCAAGGGCTTCACCACCTTCAGCAGCCGCATGGACAGCGACACGCTCGTGAGCGAGCTGCACCACTACTTCGGCCTGTTCGACGCGCTGTGCGATGCGCACGGCCTGGAGAAGATCAAGACCATCGGCGATGCGTACATGTGCGCGGCCGGGCTGCCCCAGCCCAACCGGGCCCACGCGCTCGACGCGGTGCTCATGGCCTTCGGCATGATCGACGCCGTGGAGCGCAGCAACGCCGAACGCCGGGCGAAGGGCCTGCAGGAGTGGCCCATCCGCATCGGCCTGCACAGCGGCCCGCTCGTGGCCGGCGTGGTGGGCACGCGCAAGTTCGCCTACGACATCTGGGGCGACACCGTGAACCTGGCGAGCCGCATGGAGAGTAACGGCGAGGCGGGCATGGTGAACATCAGTGGTCCGCTCTACGCCCAGGTGATGGACCTGATCGAGGTGCAGCCACGCGGCCCGATCAAGGTGAAGGGCAAGGGCGAATGGCAGATGTACTTCGCGCTGCGCCTGAAGCCGCAGTACAGCGCCGATGAACAGGGACGGCTGCCGAACCAGGCGTTGCTGGACCTGCGCAAGGGCTTGATCGCAGCAGGTTGATCATGGCTTGTTCCTGCAGGTGAAGCAGGCCCCCGAGCCGCTGGTGTCCTTCGCACGCCGGTGAAGACCGACATGCCGCAGGCTTGCGCCCTGCAGGCTTCATGCGAACGGGGACGTCAGGACGATCACCGTTGCTGCACAGCGGTCATTCGCCGCGGACACGGACCGGCGAACGCACCGTGGTCATCAGTGCGACACCACTGCGCTGTCCGCCGCCACGAAGGCCGGCCGTTCACCGGTGAGCAGTTCGAGGAAACCGCGCAGCGCCTCCACCTCCGTGTCCGTGAGCGCCTTGCCCAACTGCGCCTCCGCCATCACACGGATGGCCTTGTCCAGTTCGGCCACCCGGCCATCGTGGAAGTAGGGCGCCGTTTCGGTGATGTTGCGCAGGCCCGGCACCTTGAACACGTCGCGGTCGGCACTGTCACCGGTGACCTGCGCACGTCCCACATCGCCGGCCGGGCTGCCGGTGAGGGTGCGGTAGTCCTTGTGCACGCCGAACTTCTGCAGGCTCGCGCCGCCGACCGCGGCACCGTTGTGGCACGTGGCACAGCCCACGTCCATGAAAAGTCCCAGGCCCGCCATCTCGGTGCTGTCCAGCGCGGTGTTGTCGCCGTTCAGGAACGCATCGAAGCGTGAAGGCGTGACCAGGGTGCGCTCAAAAGCACCGATGGCCTCGCGGATGTTGGCATAGGTGAGGGGCTCGGCTTCGCCCGGATAGGCCGCTTGGAACAGGGCGGGGTACTCCGCGGTGCCTTTCAGGCGGTCCACCAGGAACCGCTCATCGGGAATGGCCATCTCCACGGGATTGAGCACCGGCATGCCGGCCTGCTGCTCCACATCGGCCGCGCGGCCATCCCAGAACTGCATGTTGTGCAGCGCCGCATTGTACACCGTGGGCGAATTGCGTCCTCCCTTCTGGCCATTCACCCCCGTGGAGGTGGGCTCCGTGTCGGCACCGCCGAGGTCGAGCCGGTGGCACGAGTTGCAACTGATGCTGCTATCGAGACTGAGGCGTGGGTCCATGAACAGCTTCCGCCCCAGCGCCACCTTCTGCGGACCATCGGCCCCGGCGGCATGTTCCACCTTGTCGGGCAGTGGCGCGAACAGGGCCAGCGCGCGCTCCCGCAGGTCGTTGACGGCCTTGAGCTGCTCGGCCGTGAGCATGGGCGTGGTGGCCTGATCAGGGGCCCTGCCACCATCCCCGCATTGTCCGAAAACCAGGACCAGTGCGACCGCAAAGGCCGCCACCGGGATCATGTTCGATCGATGCATGTCCATCTGCATAAGGTATTTGGATCGATCCGTGGGACCATCAGTCAGCCTCCTCTTCCTCGCCCTCGGTGCCATTGCCCCCAGCACCACCGCCTTCCCCGCCGAGGTTGGCGTTGAACCACGTCACCAGCTTCTGCTTGTCGGTATCGGTCAGTCGCGCGTGCCCGTGCATGAGGCGGTAGTAGCCCGGCGGCATCTCACCCTCCTGAAGCTCCTCTCCCGCCTCACCGGCCTCCTCGCTTCCCGCATACGTGTCCCACAGGCTGAAGTTGAGGTGCTCACGCCCCTCGTTGATGTGGTCCTGGACGATGAAGCTCATGGGTGCCACGTATGCATACCACGGGTACTCGGTGGCGTAGCTGTGGCAGTCGTAGCATGTGCCCACCACCAGCTGCCGGATGTCGGGCGGCGCGTTGGTCACGCTGAGCATGTCGCGCGCGGGATCGATCGCGGGCACGGCACGGTCGGGTTGGATGAACTGGGCCAGGAGCAACAGGCCCAGCAGCACGAGCAGCACTTTCCGGAACAAGGGTCGCATGGATTCGAGGTTCATGGCCGATGGTCGGTCACCCGCTCATCCGCCTGGTCCACTTCCTACAGACACCGAAGTCTACGAGCCACGGAACACCTGCACCCTGACGATCCTCAGCTTGGTGCACGATCGCGCTGGGCGTCCAACTTTCTTCTGTACGTTCACCTCACGGCCACAACCCGGAACAGACCCGGCCGTCTTACCACCTGAACACACCTGCCCATGCGCTCATTGCTCGCCTTGCTTATCCTGGCCCCGCTCACGGGCCTGGCACAGCTCAACTGCAGCTTCACCATCACGGCGGAGAACTGCTCCGCGATGAACGGCACGGTGGACGCCTTCGTATCGGGGGGCACACCGCCCTACAGCTACCTCTGGTCACCAGCACCGGCAGCCGGCCAGGGCACGCCGTCCATCGCGGGACTGGCCGATGGCAGCTACGACCTCACGGTGACCGACGACCTGGGCACGCAGCAGACCTTCACCGCGGTGGTGCCGAACGACCCGAGCATCGGCTTCGTCGGCGATGGCACCTATGCGGGCGCACATGCCGCCACCGGCTACGGGGTTCCCTGCGATGGCGGTTGCAACGGGGCCATGGCCATGCCCGCCGCCATGTTCCCGGGAACCCCACCATATGCCTTCGGATGGAGCGACCCCACGATCACCTACCTGGGCGATACCCCGTTGGGCGACCCGGTGTACTACGGGTTCTGTGCAGGTCAGATCTACAGTTACACCGTGAGCGACCAGTTCGGCTGCAGCGGTAGCAGTGTGAGCTTCAGCCCGCCGGTGGTCACCTCCAACACCCATTGGTCGGTGGATCAAGTGGTGCCCGCCACCTGTGGCAACAGCGATGGCAGCGTGGACCTGGTGCAGTCCGGACCTTGGCCGGCTGACCTGGAAGTAGTGGATGCGTTCGGCAACGTGGTGCTCACCACCACCACAGGCCTGAACACACATACCCTCACCGGGCTCGGAGCGGGCAGCTACACGGTCTACTGCCTCTACGACGCCTCCGCCTGCGCCAGCACGTTCACCTTCACCATGCCCGCCGTGGGCCCCGGCTGCGGCAGCGTGGCCGGCACCCTGTTCCTCGACAGCGATGTGGATTGCGTGGTCGATGCCGGCGAACCGGGCATTCCCTACCGCACGCTGCAGGTGGACCCTGGCGCGCAGCTGGTGATCACCAACGCCGATGGCAGCTATGCGGGCGGCCTGGCCGATGGCGCCTACACCCTCACGGTGCTCGACCCCACGGTGGTGCCCACCTGCCCGCAAGTGCAGCCCATCCCCTTCAACGTGAGCGGCAACGTCACCGCGCTCACGATCGGTGCCGGCAGCAGCAGCCCCCTGGACCTTGCCGTGACCGCTGTGAACAACGCCGCGCGCCCGGGCTTCGCGCATACGGTATGGGCGCAGGTGCAGAACCTCGGCAGCGCGCCGAGCGATCCCCACACGCTAACGGCCGTGCTCGACCCTTCGCTCAGCTACCTCAACGCCGTGCCCGCCCCCACCAGCACCAGCGGCAACATCATCACCTGGAACCTGCCCGCGCTGGCGGCCTTCGCCGGTGCGAGCATTCAGATCAACACCACCGTGAGCACATCAGCGCCGCTCGGCCAACCGGTGAACGTGGTGCTCACCGTGGTCAATGGCGGCGCAGAGGCCAACACCACCAACAACACGTTCACCGCCACGCGCACCATCACCGGCAGCTACGACCCCAACGACAAGACCGCCTTCACCAGCACGCGCCAGAGCGCTACGGACTACGTGCTCGCGCAGGATGAGTGGATCGACTACGTGATCCGCTTCCAGAACACCGGCACGGACACGGCCTTCACCGTGGTGATCACCGACACGCTCGCCGCGGAACTGGACATGGCCACCTATGAGCAGGGCGCCGCGAGCCATCCCTTCACCGTCAGCTTCAAGCCCGGCCGTGTGGTGGAGTGGCGCTTCGCGGACATCCTGCTTCCCGACAGCAACGTGAACGAGCCGCTGAGCCACGGTGCCGTGGGCTTCCGCATACGCCCTGCGCAGCCGCTGGCTGTGGGCACCACGTTGCGCAACGCGGCCGACATCTTCTTCGACTTCAACGCGCCGATCCGCACCAACACCAGCGAATTGGTGGCCAGCGTGAGCACCGCGGTGCCTTTCGACGCTGCCACGGGCCAACTGCAGGTGTTCCCGAACCCCGCGCACGACCGCATCACCCTCACCAGCAATTCACGTATGCAACGCGTGCGCATCGTGGCCCTCGATGGGCGCACAGTGCTGGAGCAGCGCGTGGCGGGCGAGCGGGCCATGCTGGACGTGGGCGGCTTGGCCCGGGGGCCCTACCTCCTTCTGTTAACCTTCACCGACGGCACGGCTATCCCGCACCGCATCGCTGTGCAATGAACGTGTCGCTCCCCAACCCGTCCGCCATGGCCCGCGTTACGCTCACCCTGGCCATGCTGCTCTTCGCCACGATTCTGCATGCGCAACCCTGGAGCATCAGTCTGCCCAACGCGCACGGCGCCGGGCCGGCCGCGCTGCCACTGGCGAACGGCGATGTGCTGCTGCACAGTGCGCTGAGCTCGCACCTGTTGCGCGTGGACAACATGGGCGCCACCGTGTGGGGCGCGGCCCTTCCGGCGCTTGGCACCTTCGCGGCCGTGGCCGAGCAACCCAACGGCGACCTGGTGGCCGTGACCTACCTCGATGACCCGAACGGCAGCATCGCGGCCTTCCCGGCCATCGTGCGGCTCTCGGGCTCCGGCCAGTTCCTCGGTGGTATACGCTATGCGCAGGACAGCACCTGGGCCCTTCGCCGCGCACAGGTGGTGAACGCCGACAACGGCCACTACTTCGTGCTATACAACGGCGACAACGCGCACCGCATCGCCTACTTCAACGCGGCCGATGCCGAGCAATGGACACATGAGTTCACCGGGCTGGGCTTCGCCATGCATGCCACTTGGGTCTCCGGCGATGGCCTCCATGCCTTCAATGGCCCCCTCCACTTCCTGCTCACCACCGGCGGCCAGGTGGCATGGGAGAGCTACCTGCAACCCACCGCGGGCGGCCTGGACGTGGGTGCCGCCTATTGGGACGGAACCCGCTTGGTCGCAGCCATCCGTTACGTGCCATCACCAGGCGTTGCGCTACCCGGCGTGGCACATCTGAACCTGCTGGGTAACGTGCTCGATGCGGTGCTCTTCACCGGGCTGGACAGCACGGCGCAAGAGAACATGGCCATTGCCCCTATGGCCACGGGCAGCATGGTGGTGAACGGCGATCTGCAGGGCCGCCTGCACTTGTACACGTGCGATGCGCAGCTGGCCAACGCGGCCGCCTTCGAAGCCCCGCTTACGCCGCTGTGGCCCGGCATCGCCTACGGTACGGCCGCGAACGGCCTGGCCTGGGGCGCCACCGACGGCGACCTCTTTACCGGGGCGCGCGTGGCCACGCACATGGGTGCCGATGGCAACGTGGGCGGCTGCCTGGCGCCGGTGACCGTGGTGCCGGGCACACTGCCCACGCTTTCGTCCATACCCAACCCGTTCCCCATCACCACCACGACACCCACGCTGCTTCCCGCTCCCGTGAACGCGACACCGATACCCTACATACCTGTGATCTCGCCGCTATGCGCTCCCGTGAAGGTGAACGAGCAGACACCGCTACGCGCAGAGGTGCGTATGCAGGTGTTCCCGAACCCCGCGCACGACCGCATCACCCTCACCAGCAATTCACGTATGCAACGCGTGCGCATCGTGGCCCTCGATGGGCGCACAGTGCTGGAGCAGCGCGTGGCGGGCGAGCGGGCCGAATTGGAGTTGACCGGTCTTGCGGCCGGGGCATACTCCCTTCAGGTCGTCAACGAGAACGGCGAGCAGGTGGTGCGTTCGTTGGCGGTGCTTTGAACCGACCACCGGTGCGGGCGAGCAGGAAGTGCACGTTGTTGGCCCCGGCGCGCGTGGCGTAGGCCGGATCGGCGCGTTGCAGCCGGATGTCGCTGTCGCGGATGGCGTTGTTCGTTTGATCGGGTCGCCGCGCCTTCCGCAGGTCGGCCTTCAGGCGGGCGGTGACATCGGCGACCTTCAGCACCCACGGCTCGTGGAGGATGCTGTGCAGCATGGCCTGCGGGCTGCAGCTGTGGTCGCCGGCCAGCCCCGCCCATGCGGCATAATCCAATGCCACAGGGTGCCGCCCCTGCCCGGGTTCGATCACCGCCAGGGTGAAGCGCTCCGGGTACCCGCTGCGCGCTGCGGCCCACAGGCTGTCCAGCAAGGCCCGGTCGGCGGCACCGAGCTGCTCGATGGCGCGCAGCAGGATCCGTCGATGCTCGGGGTACACCCAGGCGCGCGCCGGTGGAGCCCACAACACCATCCACAGCAGGCAGGCTGCGAGGCGATGGCGAACGAAGGACCGTGGCATGGAACGAAGGTGGCGTGAACGGTGCGAAGGAGCAAGTGCCCCGCAGCTCATTGCCCCTTCGGCAGGTCCAGGAACAACAGGTTGACGCCGATGCTGGCCGTGGTGCCACCGAAACGGTCGGTGATGCCCAGGTTCTGCACCACGCGCGCCAGCACGCCGAACTTTGCGGGCTTGATCCAATAGCTGCCGTAGGCCCCGACGCCGAACATGCGGTCGGTGGCGAAGCTGCCCTGCGTGCCCTGGTCATCGCCGAGCTGGGTGGTCCAGTGCGCGAATAGGCCCACCTCGTGGCCTTTCGCGAGGGTGTGGTATCCACCGACATCAAGGGTGTTGTGGGGCGCCTCCTGGAAGTCCACCCCCTCCTGCCTGCCGTTCAGCTCCAGCGTGTTCGCGGCCGATACGCTCCAGGCGGCACTGAGCTTCCGCTTGGCGGCCACACGCAGGTTGTGCGAGGCATAGCCCAGGCCCACGTTCTCCGCACTGCCCGGGCTGTACTTTCCAAAGGGGAGCCACACGCCGTACGAGGCCCCGTAGGTCCATTTCGCCTTCACCCAGCTCAACCACAACGGCTGCACGTAGGGATCACCGAGGCCCCAGCTGCTGCTGCTGATGGCGGCCCTGCCGGAACCCGTGCTGGTGCTGTAGTAATCCAGCGCGATGTTGGCCGTGGGGTTGTTCACCGTGGGCAGCACCAGCACACCCCAGTCGGCACCGAGCACCTTGCCCTTGCCGCCGTAGAGCACCATGGCGATGAAGGCGTTGGTGCGGACGTTCTGCTCGATGCTCAGCGTGGTGGGCGACCCCGGAACGGGATCGATTAGCACATCGGAGCGCTGCCCCTGTGCGTTGTGGAAATCCATGTTCGCATAGCTGTAGTACAGCGGTACGATGAGGCCCGGCGGTGGCGCGAAATGGTCGTTCGGGTTGAAGGAGCTTCCCTGGTAGTGGCCCTGTGAGCTGGCGTTCAGCCCGCAGGCGATGAAAAGTGACGCGGCAAGGGTGCGCATGTGCATGTTGCGGGGCTTGAGGGATCGATGGGTACGGTGGGAGGTCTGCTGCAATGGGACCGCCCAGGCAGCCTGGCCGCCAGCACCCAACGCTCCCTGTCCAAAAGGTCCTTGCATGGCCTAGAAGTTCTTGGAGATCCCCAGCTGGTACTGGTCGCCACGGGATGCGCGCACGTCCGCATCGATATGGAACTCGGCCAGGGCCACCACGCTGAAGCCCTTGGCGAGGTTCTTCCCCGCGATGGGTGAGAGCACCAGGTCGAAGTTGTCGTTGGCCAGGTCGAAAACGGGACGCGGCTCGAACACATAGAACCAGCCACTGGTGCGGAAGTGCGCGAGGAACGAGCGGAGGGTGACCGTGCTGATGTCCGGCACGGCGGCATCCTTCACCGGGGCGAAGGTGTATTGCGGCTGGCAGGCGAAGATGAGCGTGGGCTTGATGGTGTAGCTGTACGTGAGCCCGAGCGTGAGCACGGCCGCATTGGTGGTGAATCCCGCACTGCCGGTGGGCATGTCCAGGTCGGCACTGGCGGCGAAGGCGGTGCGGCCCTTCACATGGAACGCGTTGAGCACGCTGAGGCGCAGGTCGCCACGGCCGGTGGTGAAGCCGGTGCCGGGCTCGCCGCTGTGCACTGAGCTGAACTCCTGGCGAAGGCCCATGCTCCAGCTGCCCAGCCCCAGCACATAGCGGAAGCGGTTGTTGAAGCTGACGGCATCGCCCGAGGGGTCGAGCACATAGGGGCTGTAGCTCACGCGGCTCATCACGCGCGTGGGGTCGACGCCGGACTGCGCACGCTGCTCCTCCAGCTTCGCGGCCTGCCCGGTGGTATCGGACTGGGCACGGGCCAACAGGGTGACCAGCACCAGAAGGAAGGTGATCGCGTAGCGCATGCAGGGTGGACATGAAGGAACAGCCCAGCAGGACGTTCTGTTCCCCCCGGACCCGGATCGCCGATCCGGGATCACAGGGCGTCGAAGACCTCCTGGTACTGGAGCCTGCCCTTGGCCGTCAGGTAGGGCGCCATCGTGTTCATGCAGGCGCGGAGGGCGATGGAGCGGGACAAGGAGCGGGCCAGGTGGGCGGCCACGTTCTGGTGGTGGATGGGCCAGGCCACGAAGCACATCACAAGCGCCGTGCTCCAGGTGTCGAAATGGCGCTGGCCCAGCACCTCCTCCTTCAGCAGGCCCAGGTGCACCAGGTATTCCGCAAAGGGCCGCATGCTCTGCAGCCGGCGGGCGAACGACTCCTTCACGCGCTCGTGGATGCGGCTGCCGAGGGTGATGGCCGTGGAGTGGGCCACGGCGATGTACTGGTAGGCCACGATCACATCCAGCGACCGGCCGAAACTGGCGGCCACATCGGCCAGGTGCCAGGGGCCATCGGGCAGGCGGCCCGCTTCGTTCAGCGCCTGCTCATACCGCTCCAACAGCCCCTCGAGCAGCAGGTCCTTGGTGGGGAAGTGGTGCGTGATGCGGCCCTTGCTCAGCTCCAGCTCGCGCGCCAGCAGCTCCAGGGTGGTGTGGTCGCCATGCTGGTTGAACACGGGCAGGGCGCCTTCCAGGATCTCCTCACGGGTGGCGAGTCCCCTGGCATAGGTCCTGCGGCTGGTGGAGAGGGCCATCGCAAGGTGCTTGGACGGGCAAGGTACCGAAGTGCCTGATCGGCCGAACTGTCCGCGCGCTTCAGGTTCGCGTGGCGGCGTTCACAGCTGCTGCGATCGGGAGGAAATGGCAACTTCGGCACATGGAAAAGCGAGCGCTCTTCGACCTGCAGGCCGGCCGCGCGGCCGATGGGGTGATCCTGCGCGCGGTGCGCGAGGGGCTGGTGGTGCACGGCAGCAATGCCTGGCTGTTGGCCGCTGCCATCTTCGTGGCGTGCGTGGGCCTCAACATGGCCTCCACCGCGGTCATCATCGGGGCCATGCTCATCTCACCCCTCATGGGTCCGATCCAGGGCATGGGACTGGCGCTCACCATGAAGGACCCCGACCTCCTGCGGCGTGCGGCGCGCGCATTCCTCGTCATGGTGGCGATCAGCCTGTCGGTGGCCACGGCCTATTTCGCGATCACACCGGTGAAGGTGGCCAACGCGGAGATCCTCGCACGCACCTCGCCGACCATTTGGGATGTGGTGATCGCGCTGGCAGGGGGTGTGGCCGGCATGGTGGCGGTAACGCGCAGCGAGCGCAACTATGTGGTGCTGCCGGGCGTGGCCATCGCCACGGCGCTCATGCCCCCGCTGTGCACCGTGGGCTTCGGGCTGGCCACCTGGCAACCGAAGATCTTCCTCGGGGCGGCCTACCTCTTCCTCATCAACACGGTGTTCATCGCCTGGGCCAGCTTCCTGGTGGCCAACGTGCTGGGCCTCTCCGCCGCGGAGGTGACGGGCCGCCGGGTGGACCATCGCTGGCGCCAGTGGATCACGGTGGTGCTCCTGGCCGCCTCCGTGCCCAGTGTGTACCTCGCCTTCGGTTTCGTACGCGACCTCCGCACACGCGAACAGGCCGAGATCTTCATCACCAGCCACCTGCAGTTCGAAGGCACCTATGTGCTGCGCAGCGACGTGCGGCCGGGAGCGCGGCGGGTGGAAGTGTACCTGATCGGCGATCCCCTTCCGGCCCCTGTGCAGGACAGCCTGCAGGACCTGTTCGCGCGCACGGGCCCCGCGGGCTACCAGCTCCGCTTCAACCAGGACCGCGTGCCCGCCGGCCCCAATCCGCTGGACCTGCAGGTGCAACGCCTTACCGAGCGCAGTGCATTGCTCGCACGCCAGCTGGATTCGCTGCGGTCCGAGGTCGCTTACGAGCCCGTTGCGCAGCCCGATCCTGCCAAGCAGGCCACTGCAGAGCTGCAGCTGCTCGAACCCACGGCCCGGCGCGTGCTCCTTTCCACCGACAGCGCAGGACGTTACCAGCTGGACCTGATCGTGCCACGCAGCTTGCCCCAGGAGCGCGTTCGCTCCTACGCCAACTGGTTGAAGCACCGGCTACCGGCCGATACCGTGCTGATCACGATCTCGGTGGTACGCTGAGCGGCGATCGGCAGTGCGACACGCAGGTGGGTCAATGCACCTGACCCATCTTCACCACGCGCCGATCGTGCGTGGAGCACGATGGCGGCAAGGTCAAGGACCAACGCGCACGTGGCACGCGTCGAAGGACCCGCGAACCATGGACATCGGTCCAACGACCGGATACCAACGCACTAGCGCGGCTTCAATGTGCCGCCCTTCTGGCGAGGGGGGAACTGCTGCAGGCTGGTGTAGTTATATCCGGCCAAACAAATCGTACAGATCGTGCGAAACGAAACGTACAACTCCCAGAGCCGCTCAGCGCGTCTTAGGATCCCAAGCTCTGACCGTCCTATGCCAAGGACATGATGTACACCAACGCGAAGCTCGGTTGGCGCACATCCACTGGATTCCCCGCTCCGGTCGAACCCGTATCCGCAGGGAAGGTCTCGGTCGAGTTACCTGTGCCACCAGCCGTGCCAATTCCGCCGCCACTGGCACCCAAGTAGCTCGCTGAGGGCATGGCCAGCTCATGTGTGTGAGCTGGCAGCTGGTCCTCATCCAGTACGACCTGGTCAGCACCTCCCTTGTCGCCTGGATTGGTCAAGTTGGCCACCCCTGCGTACAATGCACCTGCACCAGCGTCAGGCACGTTGGTTGCGCCGACAGGCACCATGCCGCGCATGTCAGGCGTTCCGTTCTGCCCGTTGCAGACGGCCCAACCGGTCATGGGTCCTGTACCCAGTCCGCTGGTGTTGAAGTTGACCATATCACCATAGTACGGCATGATGCTCCCTGCCGGCACCAACCGGCCAGCCAGCTGCTGCTGGGTGAGCATGGTGATAGTCGGCGCATCGATGGCCATGTAGACGCTCGGCAGCCCATTGCTGACCTGCAGCTTGGCCCTCCGGTGCCGCATTACCTCAAAGGTGGTCCCATTCAAGTCAGGCATAGGCACAAGGTCCACCCCGATGTCCTCGACGACCAGGTAGACCTGTTGAAGCACGCCCTTCAGGATGCTGTGGGCCACCACGGGCATCACTTCACCCTCGAAGCACACCCAGCCGTCCGCGATGTTGTACTGCGTGCTTGTACCAACAGGCGTGGTCGTGACCTGACACCCGGAGATGTAGAAGGACGAGGCAAGCGAGGTCTTGTCGCTTATGAGGCCCTGGATCGCCTTGCGCGGAGCGTCCTGCATCCACCGCCAGTGCCTCCAGGCCAAGGCACGGACTCCGGGCTGAATCAAGAGATTATCCATTGGGGTAGAGATAGATGTCGATGGTGAAGTTGAGGCCGTCGAACGTTCTGATGGCAGGGCGCTTACCTGCGTAGCGGTAGATGTCCACGAGGTCGAACATGGCCTCTGGCAGGAAGGAGATGAGCGATGGCACGTTGATCATGAACTCGTAGGCGTACCACTGGGCCGAGATGATCTCGGTCTCGGACATCCAAATGAACCCGGACACGGCATCATCCTCCTCGTAATAGGCCAAAGGCTGCTCACCGTCCTCCTGGTACCAGAGCTGCTCGTACCTACCAGGGACCGTGATGTAGATGCGCCGGTCCACCGGGTCATAATGGTCGTTCAACAGGGCTTCAAGGCTATGCTTGAGGCCGTTGTACTGGTACTGGGCAATGGTATCTGCCCGGAGCACCATCATCTCGTCATGCACGGTCTTCACTGGAGCGCACAGAGCCCGCGTGAATGCCATGACCCTGCTCTTCCGCAGGTGGACCAGCAGCGAACGCTCGATGATCTTGGGGATGTCGAGGTCGAACAGCATCAGACGTTGCCGGCCTGCCAGGCCATTGAGGTGGTGATGGGGGACGCGGCGTCGATGGCCATGTGGCCCGCGTAGCTGTGGTAGATGCGGCTGATCGTTGCCCAGGCTCCCGTGGACCTGGCCTCGACGAGGCTGAACTGCACATCCACCACGCCGGTAACGGCCAGCATAGCGGCCTTCAGGTCCGTCAGGCGCAGTACACCTCCGAACTCCAGGGTCTGGAGGTACGTCCTCACGGCGGCATCCACGCCTGCTTGAACGCCGAGCAGGATGGCCTGAGCGTCATACACGACCGTTCCGCTAAGCCTCAGCTTGTCAGCGTCCGCGCTGATGACGGTAACATAGACAGGCGGTCTCAGCTCCTGGAAGTAGTCGTCCAGCGCCTGGCGTTCGGGTGGGTCCAACTTGGCCAGGCCCGTACCGGCGGCCTTGGCAGCCTTGACGAAGACCCTGTTGCCGACCTCGACCACAGCCACCTGGGCTACGATACGGGCAGACGGGTCGTCAACCAGGTA
Source organism: Flavobacteriales bacterium (assembly GCA_016788485.1). Classification (GTDB taxonomy): domain Bacteria; phylum Bacteroidota; class Bacteroidia; order Flavobacteriales_F; family PHOS-HE28; genus PHOS-HE28. The sequence goes on along the minus strand of JAEUSV010000115.1, from coordinate 38,446 downwards.
GTACGCATCAAGGCTGCTGAACTGGAGGACGTGGCCATACTGCCAGGCGCGGGCCTTGGCCGCAAACCAGCGCCTGGTGCCGAAGTGGCCCTCCAGAGCAAGCTCTTTGACCGTGCGCTCGTGCAGGTCGAACTGGTCACGAAGCAGCTTGATCACGTAGGCCACAGATAGCGCGATCCAGCGCCAGCGGCTCACCTTGCTCGTGGTGGACAGGTCGCTCTGCAGCTGCAGGTACGAGTCCGGTTGCGGTGTGAGACCCGCAAGACCAGGCTCATTGGTGACCGCTGTGGTGATCTGGTTGTAGATGGATGCAGTGCTGTTCGCCATGATCAATGTAATTCGACTACCACAGAGCGAAGTAGCGGGCTTGCACTTCCATTACCTCCTGACCCGAACAGCGCTACGTACACATCTCCTTGTGCAGCGACAGGAATCGCCACCCATGGACTACTTCTTGCCCCTGTGACGTCAATGGTAAAGCTGACCTCCACTGTAAAGTCGGAGTAGTCCGAGGCCGTTGCGCTATAGGTCGACCGGTACCTCAGAATGTACTTCGCCCCGGTCGAACCAGCCGTTGCCACTATGCCACTTAGGCGCACCAGTCTTCGTCCGGAGAGGTCAATGCGCATCGCTCCGCTCAATGTAGCGTAGAAGTTCAATGCGGCAGGCATGCTGGTCCAGGCAGTGCCTTGCGCCTGACTGATGAGGGGAATGACAATCGTAGCACTAGGCTCCTTCGTAATTGTCCATGTGGTGCCATCGCTGACCAGTTCCATGTAGTCGCCCTCGTGCAGCAGCGCCCTCGTAGCCGGGCTGGTCACGACAGAACCGCTCCCGGTGTCCACCTTCCGGATGATCACAGGGAAGCCGTTGCCGGCGGTGGCCGCGTCTGGAAGAGTGGCCGTGATCGTACTGCCCGCCGTGGTGACCTGGAAGAGCACACCCCTCTCCGAGGCGGCCACGGTGAAGTTGGCGCTCTTCGAACTCACGGCCTGGTAAATAGCGCCCAAGTAGGCACGCATTGCCTGAGCGTTGGCCAGTGCCATCCAGGCCAGACCAGCCGCCGTGGCATTGTTGGCCACGTTCTGCAGGTTGGCATTCTGGGCCTGGACGTCCGTGCCCACGGTGAGGCTGAGGTAGGACCGCATGGCGGCCGCGTTGGCAAGGGCCATCCAGGCCAGACCAGCCCCAGTGGCATTGTTGGCCACGTTCTGCAGGTTCGCGTTCTGGGCCTGCACGTTGGTGCCGATCACCAGGCCCAGCAGGGTGCGCATGACCCCGAAATTGGCGGCCGCGACCAGGTTCAGACCATCGAGCGAGGCACCGTTCAGTACCGCCAGTGTTGCGCTGTACGGTTGCACGTTCACGCCGGGCACCAATCCGAGCAGCGCACGCATTGCGGCGTAGTTGGCCGCCGTCAACATCTCCTGCGCATCCGTGCTCGTACCGGTCAGGGTGGTGAGGACGGAGTTGAGCGGCTGCTTGCCGGCCAGAGCCGCCGTCATGCTCGCGGCGAAGTTCGGGTCGTTACCCAGAGCGTTACCCAGCTCCAACAGCGTATCAAGGGCCGAACCCGCACCGTTCAGAATGGCATCAATGGCAGCCTGCACGTGCGCCTTGGTGGCTCGCTGGGTCATCACCCGCGAAGCGCTGTCAGCCGCAGCCGTGGAGTCGTCGTCGAGCACGGCCAGCATGGCATTCCGCTGCGTTTGGCTGTTGCTGATGACCGTGGCCAGGCCGCCCGGAATGCCGCGCACCTGCAGCACGATCACCTCTCCTGGTGCGATCACCTGGGGCAGGCCGTTCCCAGCCTCCCAGAAGCCCACGGCATAGGTGATGGCCTGGTCGCTCGCTCCGTCGTTGTAGAGCGTGATCTCGCAGTCGAAATCGACGCCATCGTGCCCGAGCTCAATGTCTGCGCTCAGCCCCATGCTGATGCGCGGATAGGTCGCAGTGGGCAGCGTTACAGAACCGGGGCTGCCGTGATACATCGAGTACCGCGAGTACCGCAGAGGCCGCTCGAGCTGCAGGAAGGTCGGCCCGGTGCTGTTGGCGCTCGCATTGAGCACCTCATAGAGCGATGGCACCCGGTTCAGGTCGTAAACGATCCAGGAGTTGGATTGGCGGATGGTCACCAAGGCGCTCAGGTCGAGCAGGATGCCGAAGTCGCCATTGGTGGCATTCTCAAAGGTCCATGCCCCGCTCACCCACTTCGCCACCTTGCCACCCTGCCCGCTCCAGGCTCCGATGGCACCGCTGGCCACCCCATAGGTGTCCCCTTCATTCGGGCTGGATGGAGGTGCGCTCACCACCGTGCGGAACAACCAGAGCCGGTTGGTCTGGCTCGAAGCCCCTGAATGGATGAGCAGGTTGTCGATGTGCTCACGGATCTCCTGCGCGCTCACCTGGTACGGGCCGCCAAGGTCCAGGTACTGGTCCTTGTTCTGCCAGTGCGCGAGCTGCAGGGCACTTACCTCCACCCACACTGCGGCGTTGGTTCCAGGCTCCGTACCGAGGTCGTCCGTGGTGCTCACGAACACCCAGAGCTTGTCGTTGTGCCGAACAACGGTCTCCACGCCACCGGGGTAGGTCTCGGCGTTGTCCCATGCCGGGTAGGTGTTCACCACGCTCAACGGAATGGCGTTGAGGTAGTATAGGAAGCTCAGCACCATGTTCAGGAGCACGTCCTGGTGGATGGGCCCGGTGATCTCCTCGGCACCGTTGGCCTTGATGCGGTCGATGATGTCCGCGATGAGGTCGTTGGGGTTGGGATAGGCCTGTGGCATCAGTCCGTGAGGTGGTCAGGGTTGTAATCGGCGTTGTAGTCGCCTCCGTTGGGCATGGGCACCGGCAGGATCACGGTGCCGCTGGTGGGCACGACCTGCGCCAGCGCCACCCCGGATACCACAGCTGGATCGTAGGGGACCTCGCGAATGGACAGCTTCATGCCACCTTCCAGGTCGCTGCTGAACCCGTCCGTGAGCAATGCTCGGTTGTCCCACACGAGGTCCACCACGGCATCCACGCTGCCGTAGTGCTGCAGCGCGACGTTCTCCAACGTCTGGCCTGGTTGGACGGTGATCAGCTTAGCCACGGCCTATGATGTTGATGCCGTCGCGGACGGCGTCCCAGTTGATGCCGTCACGCTCAGCCTGCAGGCGTACGATACGCTGCAGCTGGCTACGGCTGATCACGCCATTCATCCGGCGCGGCATGTCGCAGCCGACGAAGGCGTCCAGCATGTGCTCGCCCTTGCTGGTCAGCAGCAGCAGTGCCACGTCGTCCGTGGTGGCGTCGGCCACCGCGAAGTCGCCGTTACGGATCACCAGGTCACCGTCGTCGCCGAGCATAAGGTCGCGTCGTTGCCGCTCAGCCATGGGTGACACGGGGGTTGGCCAGGTCCACCTGGCTGGTCGGGGTCAGTTGCTGGCCGCTCCAGGTGGCCAGCTGCACCTTGAGCGAGGCGCCGCCGTCGTTGGGCACCGGCACCCAGCTCCCCACCAGCTGCTTCAACTGGTTGAACTGCTGCTCCAGGATGTTGAGCTTCTGCTGCAGGCCCTGCACCATCACCAGGCCGCCGTACGCGTTTCCGTTCAGGCGCAGCTCCTCAATGGCCTCGGCCATGATCAGGAAGGTGGCCGGTCGCTTGTTCTCAACCAGGCCAAGGAGCACCTTGCTACCGACCGCCGGCACCACCAGGTCCTGCCCCAGACCCAGCAGCACGTCGAAGTACTCAACGCCTTGCCGCACACAGGTGCACGTGCCGGCTTCCACCTGCACCTCCTGCACCGTAGCGTACACGGTCTGCACCGGTACGTGCGCCCGGATCTGGCTCATCAGCACCTCCCTCAGCTTCTCTACCGCGTCCATGCCTGCGCCAGTTTGATGTTCCGCCGGAATCCCCCGGTGCCGAACGACACCTCAACGCCTTCTGCCAGGTAGTGGCCGTCGCGCTCCGGGTACAGGGTGCTGGAGAGCGCCACCTTGTACCCGAAGTGGCACACGGGCACTCCGAACGCCTTGAAGCCGCCCTCGTAGCCGTCATATCGATACTTCTCCAGGTCGGCCTCGGCCAGCTTCTTCAGCTCAGCCTTGGAGGTGATACCGTAGTAGGTCTGTGTCCGGGCCTCACCTTCGGGGTCGCCCACCTCCACGGTGATCGGCTCACCGCCGTTGCGCTGGATGCTCTTGGCCGTCACCTTCACCTTCACGTCGTCGGCCACCTTGTAGCTCAGGTCGGTGCTGACCACGTTGCGCTCCACGTCGTAGGCCACCTCGGGGGCGTCGGCCGCGAAGAGCTTGCCGCAGTAGACCGTTCCCGCACGCAGGTAGGTCACCAGGCCGAACTCGTCCTTCAGCGCCTTGAACGCTTGTGCCTTGGTGGCCTGCTCGAAGCGCACCGGACCGATGTTCGCCTCCATGGCGTCCACCGTGAAGGCATCGCCGACCAGGTCACTGACCAGGGTGGGCAGGTAGGCATCGCGGTAAGCCTTGTTGCAAGGCTGTTGAAGCAGCTTCCAAAGGCGATCGCGCAGCTCCAGCACGACGGGCACATCCTGCGCCACCCGCTCCACGTATCCGTCGAACTCCAGCTGAAGGTCGCCGTCGTATCCGAGGTACACCTGTACCCGGTCTCCTCGCTTGATGAAACTCTTGAGCTGGTCCTGTTGCAGAGCGCTCACATTCCGTGGCAGCGTGACCGTGGCCCGCTGGCACACGTCGTGCACACTGGTCTTCACCTCCACCGCGCTGACCTTGCGCAGCTCGACCTGCCCTCGGCCATCACGGGCTGGGAACACGATACGGGCGTTCATGGCCAGCGTGCTCACTGCTTCTTGGGGTCTTCGTCGTGATGGTGTTCGAGCTTCAGCCGCTTGGCCAGCTTGCGCCAGGCGTGCTGTCCGAGGCCGCGCGTGAAGCCCGCGACCAGGCCGCCAACGGCACCTACGAGCACGGCCTGCAGCACGTCTCCGGTGAAGAGGAAGCTGATCACGCTGGCTGCACCGGTGACCAGGGCCACGCCTGCCTTGTAAGTGATATCGGTATGCTCGGTCATTGAAGGATCAACTCAAGTGGGTCATCGCTCTCCGCGCTCATCTGAAATCCATGAAGCCGACGCTTGCCGGGCATCTGGTTGAAGGAGATGTCCTTGAGCACGATGCGGAAGATGCCGCGCTGGTGGAAGAGCTCGCCGTCCACCTCGATGCTGTCGGCCAGCCGGAACCAGTCCATGATGCGCTCCTGCATCGCCTCGAGCGTTGTGGCGCCCTGGGGCTGGTTCGCCTCGTCCCAAAGGATGCCGCTGATCGTGATGCTCCAGTCGTCGATGGCGTACACCTCCTTCACGCTGGCCGCAGCGGCCACCACCGGTGTCTTGGTGATGGTCTTGCTGCAGCTCATCTCCACCACCGTGGTGATCGGCAGGCGCAGCTCCGGCATCCGTACGGTCTCCACCTTGCCCTGGCGGTCGTGTCGCTTGTACTCGCCCCCCTTCAGCGTGACGGGGTAGAACACCGGCGTACCGATGGGGCTCAAGGGCCGCTGCTCGTCGTCCTCCACCAAGGTGATGCCCATGTAGCTCACCTCCGGGTTCCGCGCCTGGGCTTCGGCGACCACCCCAGGGTAGCTCACGGGGTTCACCACACCATAGAGCAGCGCGAGCGCCGATGGAACGTTGAAACGTGGCGCGGTGTTCACCGGCGTCCCTTGGTCGGAAGCTGTGGGCTGGAATTGGCTCATCCCAGTGCCAGTTGTGCGTCGTTCAACTTCTGGGTGATCATCTGAACCACCTTGTCGGCCACCGATGCCGGGTCACCGGCATCGCGGCCCACAGGGAACGTGACGTTCATGGTCACGTTCATGCTGATGTTGCGATCCCCACCCTGACCATCGCCCACCGTCACGCCCTTGCCGCCTGCGCTGGCCCCTGCTGCGTTCGGGGCGCCTTTACCGCCCAGCAGGCCGGATGCGCCGAGGCCGCCTCCAGGAGTGGCGGAGAACGCATCAATGCCGCCGGGCATCTTGATGGCTTCCAGGCGCGATTGCAAATTCGCCTGGATGGCCTCGTTCGACTTCTGCATGCGGAAGTCGTAGATGCCTTCGGCGGCGCCCTTGTTGTAGGCATCGGCTGCTTCACCAGCAGCTTTTGCGAAGTCCAAGGGGTCGGGCACGACGCTGGCCAGTCCCTCACCCATGCGCCTCACGCCAGCATACGCCTGGCTCCAGTCACCATCGAGGGCGCTCTTCACAGCCTGCACGAAACCGCCCACCACATCACCGAGACCCTTGAACACGCCCATCACGTAGTCCTTGATGGAGCCGAACACGCTCTTCACGCTTTCCCACATTCCGTACAGGAAAGCCCGGAAGCCCTCGAAGTTCTCCCAGCAGTATACCAAGGCGGCCACCAAGGCCGCAAGGGCAGCGACCACCCATACGATGGGGTTCACCGCGAGCACGGCGTTGAAGGCTGCGGTGGCTCCGGTCACGATGCCCGTGGTGGTCGCCTGCAGCATCTGCGCCACGCTCATCGTGCGCATCGCGGTGAACGCAGCGGTAAGCCCGGACACGAGCTTGGTATTCATGATCATCGCCAGGCCCGCCTGTGCGTTCTTCAGGTCCGCCAGCATGCTCACCGCGCTGAAGCCGGTGTTCATGAACGGGATCATCTGCTCGGTGGCGCCGAAGATGCTGATGCCGAGGTCGCTGAACCAGGCTTTGGTCCGGCTGAGGCGCTCAGCGAAGGTGTCCATGATGGTGGCCGCCTGCTCGTTCGCGGTCCTGGTGCCCGTGACCTTGGTGGTGTACTCGCCAAGCAGGTCCGTCATGCTGGCCAGGGCTGTGGCACCCACGATGTTCTCCCGACCGAAGACCTTGGTCATGAGGGCACTGTCGTTGAGGATGGGCTTGATGAGCTCCATGCGCTCCTTCAGCGTCTTGGTCTTGTCGCCCAAGGCCACCACATCCACGCCGGCCTGCTTCAGCGCATCGCGTGACTTGTCATCCATGAAGCGCCCCTCATTCATCGTGGCCAGCACGTTGCGCAGGGCAACGCCGCCCTCGCTGGCCTTCAGGCCGGCCTTGTCCAGCACCTCGATGGCGGCGGCGGTCTCCTCGATGCTCACACCGGATACGCGGGCCACGCTGCCGGCGGACATCATCGCCTCCTTCAATGCAGGCAGCTCAGCGCTTCCCTCCTTCGCTGCGGCCGCCATCACGTTCATGATGCGTGACATCTCCGCAGCGGCAGTGTACGGGTTCGCGGTATCGATGGCGAACTGGTTCATCACCGTGGTCAATACCTCGGCGGCGCCAGCGGTGTCGCCCTTCATGGTCTTGCCCAGAAGGATGGCGTTGCGGGCCATCTCGTTCAGCAGCCGAGGGCTCTTGGCCAGCTCAGGGTTCAGCTGGCTGAGCATCAGCTTGTACGCTTCCACGGTACCGGCCGCCTCACCCCCCAGCTCCTTGGTGAGGTCGCGGGCGTTCTGCCCAACGACATCCAGCGCCTCACCGGTAAGGCCGGTGATGGCGCTGAGGTCGGCCATGGCCGACTGGAACTGGATGCCAGGCTCGACGGCCTCGTTCAACCTGTTCCCAATGGCTTCGAAGCTGCCCGCGATCGCGCTGATGTCGATGGCACGCATGCGCCCAAGCGCCTCGTTGGTGGTGCCCAGGTTCCCGTTGACCTGGTTGATGGTCTCACTGACCTCGCTGAAGCCACTGCCGACGGTCTTCTCTACCGACCGCACAGCCTGTTCAATGCCAATGAACTGGCCCTTGAGCGCGTTGAGGTCGCTGAAGATGGTCTTCAGCAGCTCGATGTCGATGGAAATGCGCTCGCTCATCAGCTCATCTCAGCATTGAAGCCGAGCGCCCTCGCCAGCATCAAGGTGCGGTGCTGGTCCAGCCACGCGGCTTCGGTCCAGAGCTCGGCGAACTGCTCGTTCGACAGCTCAAAGGGTTCGATCCCGAACTCGCTTCTGATCATGGCCGCGCCCTTGCGCAGCTGGTCCGCCTCCGGGTCGGGATCGATTACCCGGCGACGTACGGTTCCCCCAGCTCGGCCTGGGCTGCTTTGAAGAGTTGGCTGGCCTTCAGCATGGCGCCGGCGAGCAGCTCCTCGTCCAGGTCGATCTCCGGGTCGGCGACCAGCATGCAGCTGCGGTAGATGACCTGGCCCATCTTGTACACGTCGATGGCCCCAGGGGTGGCCTGAGAGGCCACGGTCGCTGCGGCCATCACGGCGATGGTCGGCTTCTTGAGCAGCGCGGTGTAGGACTGCCCATCCTTGGTCACGGTGATGGGGTGCACCGTCACATGCTTGGCGATGAGCGCCTTGAGCTGCTCATCGGTGGTGCCTTTCGGCAGTTTGCGGTCGTTCATCGGTCGGGGGTGTGGATCTTGGGAAGAGCGGTGCCTACTGCACCAACCAGTCGATGTGGGTGCAGACCACGCCGAGCTTCACCCAGACGGCCTTGTCGCCCTGCTTGAGCTCCTTGGTGGCACCGGTGAACTCGAAGCCGCGGATCACGTCCTTCACTACCTCCTCGCCCTGCATGTACAGAACAGGGACGTCGGTCGGCAGGACCTCTTGGAGACGCTTGCCAGCGGGCAGGCTCTTCAGCAGGCCATGGAACTCCTCCATGAGGATCGTGATGCTGCACTTGGCCTCGTAGTTGCCGCGCCCCATGCCAATGGGCATGCCGCCTTGGCCCTTGATGGCCTCCTTCTCCTGGTTGTCGTCGTAGGAGAACTCCTGGATGCCTTCGACGGTACGGCCGAAGAGAACGAGCTGAACATCGTTCCACCCGCTGACGCGGCCGAACTTGTTGATGAGGTTGGTCTGTGCCATGGCTTAGGCTTGGGCGGGGTTGGTGAAGCCGATCTCGGCCTCGATGGCTTTGGCGATGCCTTGCTTCACGATGCGCAGGCGGGTGATCACCTTGCCCTGAGCCACCACGTCCTGGTTGGGATCCATGGTGAAGCGGAAGTCAGCGATCTCGCCCTCGCCGAGCAGGGCCTCCAGCTCGCGCTTGGCAGCGGCATCCCATTCGGCGATGGTGCTGGCCTTGATGCGGCCCGTTGCCGGGTCGATCAGCACGCGGCTGTTCATACGCGGGATCAGGGCGCGGCGGATGCGACGGGCGCACTCGTTCCACACCCGGTTGGCGTTGATGCTGTTGAAGTCATCGGTCACCAGGGCGGCGGTGGGGTCACCGTTCAGGTACACGCCCTCGTAGCCCGCGTAGGCTCCGGCGTAGATGACACCCTTGTTGGTCAGCTCGGTCTTCTTCGCCTGTGTCAGTGCATCGAAGAGGACGTTGCTGCTGATGGACAACCCGCTCACCCAGCGGTTCTGCCGCGTACTGGTGAGGGAGTAGTTCTGCTCACCGCGCCGGTCACCCGGCTTGGTGGCGATGTCCACGCTGCCGATGCTCTCGCTCAGCATGCGCACACCGATGCTGCCAAGGGCGGTGCCCACAGCGGCGCTCTTGCGGAAGTTGGCCGCGTAACCGTTGAGGTAGCCCTGGTCGCACATGGCCACCACGGCCACCTGGGGAAGCTCCCAGGTCTTCAGGTCCTCGACCGTGGCGGTCTGGCACTGCACACCTTCGAGCACCACCACGTCGATGTAGACGTCGTTCGCACGGCGGTCATCCACCCAAGCCTGGGCGGCATCGGCGGCAGGCTTCACCCCATCGAAGTAGCCGTTGGCGAGCGCGAGCGTACCCGTCAGCGGGAAGCCGGCCACCAGGCCGATGAAGCGGATGTTGTTGGAGCTGGCCGTCATCAGCTGGTCTGCGGCGCTTGCCGGGTCGAAGGCAGCGTACATGTCCAGGCCGTCGCCGTTGAACACGTACAGCTTACCGTCGGGGTTCAACCGGAAGAACTCGCTGATGTGATACCAGGTCAACGCCCCCACAGTGGCATTGGCGTCCGTGCTGGCGCTGAGCCCCAGCTCCTCTGCCTCCTCCAGGCTGTTGAAGGTGTGGACCCCGAAGGTGAAGTCGCCGGCCTCGTAACCGGAGGCGATGATCAACCCTGCGACATTGCGGTCGCTCGGCGCCTGCTGGCCGAGGCCGCCGTTCACTTTGAGGATGCTGGGTCCACGGAAGCTCATGGTGCGTGTCTAACGGGGGTTGAAGGGCTGTTGAACTGGGTCTTGGGGGCGATCAGGCCTCCTTCTTCAGGGCTTCGATGGTCTCGAAGAGGTGCTCCAGGATGGCGTCGTCATCCAGGCTGTTCCATTCCTGCATGGTCAGCCCGCTGTCCACGAAAGAGCGCTGCACCACGACGGTGCTCTCGACCTCCTTCTTCTTGCCCAGGGACACCACGTCACCCAGGAGGTCAGCGCCACGTGGCGTGCCGTGTTCGACGGTGGCCTCTTCAGCGCTGGTGGCTGCTTCAGACCCTTCAGCCTCGTTCACGGGGGGCTCTTCATCGCTGCCCTTCGCGGGGGTGGTCACGGGCTCGGCACCGATCACCACGGGCTCCAGGCCGACATCGGCGCGGGTCACGGTCACCGGTTTCGGGAGGCGCTCCTGGCGGGCATGGTGCTCGGCCAGGCTGGCATTGCCGGGAAGCCAGGCGTTGCCATCCTCGGTCACCGTCACGAAGGGCGCGTTGGGATACCGCGTCAGTGCATCCTCGGCCGCAGCGAGGAGTTTCTTGGGGATGCTGCTCATTGAAGGCAGGGGTTGGGGGTTACCAGGAAAGGGTCCAGCGCTTGCGCACCACGAGGGCGAGGATGCCGATCAGCACGGCCGCCAGCATCGTGGCGCTGACGCCGATACTGACCCACGCATACCACGGCACCACCTTGCGCTCGACGGTCTGCTGTACCGTGCGCTCCACTTCCTTCACCTGGTGCTCCCTGGTGAACCGGTCCCATAGCCGGGCCGCTATGGCCGTGGTGTCGCAGCCACCGGTAGCCACCAGCCGGCCAGCCTGTGAGCTCACGCTCACCCAGGCCCGACCGTTGCGCTCCGTTCGCGGGGACAGGTCCTGCCCCGGCGGCGGCAGCGGCACCGACAGGTGCGCCTGGCCGCCGGGGACCTGCAACAAAGTATCTCGTGGCACCACCGTTGAGCTGCGCTCGGTGCGCTCGGTGGTGTGCGTATCGGTGGTGGTGCGCAGTTGCTTGCACGCCGGTAGTACGACCAGGAGCAGCAGCGGTAGCAGGGTTCGCATCGGCGATGTAGTTGGTGACAGCATAGACCTTGCGCAGCTCGCGCCGGCGGGCGTAGACGCCATCGCCTTCGCGGCTCCCTGGACCGCTCGTGTTGCCCTCCACGGTCAAGAGGTACCGGCCGTCCGTGCCGGTGACGATGCCAGCATGGCCGACCCGGCCCAGCTGCGGGTAGTAGAGGGTGAAGACATCCCCCGGTTGGGGGGCGCGAACGGCCTTGCGAGCCGTCCACACCCTGTCCCCAACCGAAGCGAGTGCCGGACTCCAGGCGCTGCGCGGGTTCGCCACGCCGCACTGGGAGAGGTGGTAGCAGACGAAGGCGGCGCACCAGCTGGCACCGGCCTTATGGCCCACGTGGGCGAGGTAACGCTCAACGGCCGGGCCGTCGTTGCGGCCCGTCGCCTCGCGCACCCCCACGTCAGCGGTGGCGCTGGCCACCACGCACTGCCGCGTGGTGGCCCCGTGTGCCGGGGCGCAGCCGCTCATGGCCAGCAGCACCAGGCCGAAGAAGAGGATGGCCCACATGCGCGTGGTGAGGTTGGTGCGCTGTTCCGGGCTCAGGGCGCCCAGGTTGTCCACGACGTCATGGCGGAGCCACTTGTAGCCGGCCGGCATGATGATGCGCAGACCGATCCAGCTGGCGAGCGTGTAGACGAACATCCGCAGGATGGTCCAGAGGATCGTCTCGGTCTCACTGCGCATGTCGTACTGGTTCGGGGCATCTCCGGCGATGTCCGGGGTGCTCCAGTAGTGGATGGACAGCCAGCGGACGGCCAGGAACAGAAGGGTACCGAGCAGCAGCACCACTGCTTCCTCCTTGTATCGCTTCAGCTCGCGCATCGTTTCGTGTGGTTGTCCTTACGTGAACCAGTGTGTCAGATCAGGGGTGTGGCGACCAGGCTTAGGCCAGGTCGTCGCTCACGATCACGCCGAAGGCGGTGGTCTTCTTCGGGGCGATGATGTGGTAGAGCTGGAAGCCCACCACGGTCTCGCGGTTCTCCGGGTCGTTCGCCTTGTCCCGGTAGAACATCTCCAGGGTGCCGGTGGCCTGGAAGGAGCGACCGGCGATGAAGCACACCGAGGCGTTGCGGTCCGTGCCGGCGGCGGCGGCCCCGAAGGCCTTCTTCGCGTTGGCGGCCGTGTACACCGGGTTGTACTTATCCTCGTAGATGTCGAACCCGTGGTAGCGGGTGATCATCTTGCCCTCGGTGTGGTTCTGGTACCGCAGGTTGAAACTCTGGTCCTCCAGGAGGAGCTCATTGATGTGTGCGGAGCACATCACCAGGCTGCGGCCCTCCTCGGGGGCGAAGAGGTTGTCCAAGCGGAGCTTGAGCTTCAGGATGTCCGCCGTACGGATGGCCTTGCGGCTGGACCCGTTGTCGGCGCCCGTGGTCTCCACCAGCGGGGTGGTGGCGCTGTCGCCAGCGATGGCCAGGTTCCACAGCCCGTGCTTGCGCGTGCCCTCCAGGATCACGTCCTTGTGTTGGCGGATCACGCTGTCCACCTTGTCGTAGGGCAGCGCCTGCATCTCGTCGCGCGTCACCTTGGTGTTGGTGGTGTCGTACTTGTTCAGCGCGAGCGCCACGTTGTCATCCACGCGGGCGGCCGTTGCGATGGGGTACGAGGTGTTGTTGATCAGCAGCGTGGGGTCAGCACCGATCTCCGTGAGGTTGATCACGTTGTTGCCCACGTACTGGTCCTTGCGCGGAATGGCCTGCATCCAGTTGCCCGAGCTTCGGAACGCGTTGAGCATCTCGGTCTCCCACATCTGCTTGAGCATCACGGCACCCAAGCCGTTGAAGGTGCTGGCGGGCGCGAAGCTGGCGGCCACGCTCAGGCCCATGGAGAGGCCAACGGCCCCGGCCATACTGGTGTGGACGTCCGCGCCGGTGGTCATGCCGAAGGTGGCGCCAGCGATGAGGGCGAAGACCAGGCTGGTGAGGATGTAGAGGATGTGCTTCATGGCTCTATCGGGTGTCGATCTCTCGGGTTTGTGCTCGTGTTGCTCGTGGATGCTGCAGACGCTTAGGCCTTGGGGGCGGGCAGCTCCGCCTTGCGTCCGTACTTGGCCTCGTACAGGGCCTGGAACCGGGCTTGGGCCTCGGCATTGCCGTTGGCCATGGCCAGCAGACCCTTCTCGTCCTTGGTGGCCCACTCATCGTAGGTCCAAGCATCGCGGCCGGCGATGACCGTGGCAGCCGCACCGGCCGCTTTGCCGGCGTCCAACACGGCGGCCATCTGCGGCACCGCCTTCAGGCCTTCGAGCTCACGCTTGGTGGCTTCGAAGTCGGCGGAGAACTTGGCCTCGAAGCTCGAGCGGTGCTCCTCGGTGATCTTGCGCTCCTTCACGGCCGCATCGATCAGCGACTTCACCTCGTTCTTCCGCGCATCGGCAGCGGCCTTGGCGCTGGCCTCGTTCGCCATGCGGAGTTCCTTGGCCTTGGCAAGCACCTCCTGTTCGGTGGCGGTCTCCGGCATGCCCAAAGCGGCACGCAGTTCTTCGATCTTCATGGTGGTCGTTGTTGGTGCGGCTGGGGCCGCTTTGGGTAGCTTGTCCATTGGAGCGCCGCAGGCGGCGATGTCCTGCACCTCCTCTTCGCTGATGTCCGTGGCGTCGGTGATGCGGCTGATCAGCTTGGCATCCAGTGCCTCCTGCGCCGTGAACCACTTGTCGCTCTTGCCCCACATCTCCTCCACCTGGGCCTCGGTGATGCCCATCTTCTTGGCGTAGGCCTCACGGTACTGCTGGGTCAGCTTCTTGAGCAGGTCCAGGTAGCTGGCCATCTGGTCCTCATTGCCCTCCACCATGCCCATGCCCTTGTGGATCATCAGCATGCCGTTGGACGGCATGGCGAAGTCCTGCAGGTGAAGCATGATGTTGGTGCCTGCGCTGGCGACCAAGGCCCCGCCCTCACCGGTCACGCGACCGGGAAAACGCTTGATCTCGTTGACGATGTCGTTGGCCTCGAAGACGCTGCCGCCCCGCGTGTTGAGGTACACGTGCGCATCGCGCACGCCCTCGGCGACCAGGGCCTGCATCTGCGCCCGGAAGGTGGCGGCGCTGTCCTTCCAGCCAGCGATGTCGCCCTCGATACGGACCTCGGCACGGCCGTTCGAGGCCGTTGCAACGATGTTGAGGAAGCGCTTCCGTGGCATTGCGGCGCCAAAAGTCCAAGCGCCGGAAAGCCGCGCCAAATAACGTTGGTATGATACCGGAAGGGCCTGCCGTATGATACAGGAAATTGCGCGCGCGCGACCCCCTGCCCGGCCACTTTTGTCTCATGGCCAAGACAGAGCAGAAGAAGGCGGCCCGCGTGATGTTCGTGGAGCACGGCAAGAGCCGACGCGACATCGCTGCGCTCGTAGGCGTACGCGAGAAGACCGTCGGCGACTGGGCCAGCGATGGCAACTGGGAGGAGCTGCGTGCCGAACACATCGGTCGGCAGGAGAACGTGGTGCGAACGCTCAAGGAACTGGTTCAGCGCAAGGCCCAGGAGTGCCTTGACTTGGACAACGACCCCAAGGCCGACCCCGGCGTGAAGGCCAAGGCGTACGATGCGCTCAGCAAGGCGACCAAGGCGCTCGATGTGGCACGCGGGGAGAACGACATCACGCTCAGTGTGCGCGTGCGCACGATGGAATGGGTCTTCGAGGAGCTCCAGGGCGCCCACCCTGACATCTACCGCCAGCTGCTGGACTTCCAGGAAAGCCTACTTGAGAAGGCCGCCAGGCTCTACGCATGAGCAAGCGCAAGGACAGCAAGTGGGCCCAGCGCCTGATCGAGCAGTACAAGCGCCGACTGGAGGTGGTGCGCCAGAGCGGCACGTTCAACCCCCGCGAGAGCAAGGCTGAGCAACAGGCCCGCATCGACCAGGCCAAGGCGGACCCGAGGGTCTTCGCCGAGACCTACCTCTCGCACTACTGCAGCAGCCCGAGCGCCGAGTTCCAGGTGCGCTTCGCCAAGCGGGTCTCGCGCGACCAGGTGATCAAGACCGTGGCGCGATGGCCACGAGGCCATGCCAAGAGCGTGTGGTGCAACGTGATCCTGCCGCTGTGGCTGTGGGCACGGGGGGAACCCATGTACCTGGTGATCGTGGGCGCCAGCTTCGATAAGGCCAAGGTGCTGCTCAGCGATGCGCAAGCCGAGTTCGAAGCGAATCCAAGGCTCCTGCACGACTTCGGCGACCAGAAGATGCAGGGCAGTTGGGAGGACGGGCGTTTCATCACCAAGGGGGGATTCATCGGCCAGGGCCTGGGCATTGGCCAGAGCGTACGCGGCCTCCGCCACCGCTCCCAGCGCCCCACGCTGGTCGTGGTGGACGACTGTGAGACGAAGGAGCTGGTGAAGAACGAGAAGCGGCAATGGGAGATGGTGCGCTGGGTCGAACAGGACCTGCTGGGCACCATGGACGGCCCCTTCCGCCGGCTGCTGATCGCCAACAACGGCTTCGCACCGGAGATGATCCAGCGCAAGCTCCTCAAGAAGCACCCGAAGTGGCACCTGGATGAAGTGAAGGCGTACGACAAGGTCACCTATGAGCCGGTGTGGCCGCAGAAGTACACCGCCGACTACTGGCGTGAGCTGGAGAGCGAGAACGGCAAGCTCGCCGTCCACGCCGAGTACCTCCACGAGCCCCACGTGGAGGGCACCATCTTCACCGACGACCTGTTCAACGTTGGCCGACCTCCGGCCATGAACCACCTGGTGCGCATCATCGCGCATTGGGATGTGGCCTACGCAGGAACGAGCAGCGCCGACTACAACGCCGTTCGGGTGTGGGGCGTGGACAAGGAGCGCCGCTTCTGGCTGCTGGCCACCTACTGCAAGCAGAGCAAGATGGCCGATGCCGTGCGTTGGATGGTGGACTACGACCGGCACCTGCCCGAGACCGTGGTGGTGCACTGGCAGTACGAGTCGCAGTTCTGGAATGCCGAGCTCGAGCGGACCATCCAGGAGGTGTGTACCGCCGAAGGGCACGAGCTGCGCATCAGCCAGGCTGAGCTGTCCAAGGCCAACAAGTACGACCGCATCCTGAGCCTGCACCCGTTCTACCAGAATGGCCGCATATGGTTCAGCGACAAGCTCACGGGACAGGCCGACCACGAAGTGGGGCTGGCCCAGCTCAAGGGCATCGAGCCAGGCTACAGCGGTCACGATGATGCCCCTGACGCCGATGAACGGGCCATCTCCCTGTTGAGCCGGGAGGTCCGCGCCTCACAGTTCGCCGCCCCCGTGTTCGGTCAACGCCAAGCCCCCAAACGCAGCTGGTAACCCATGGCCTACGCATTCCTCACCGCCGAAGACGTCAACAGCCGTATCCGTAACGAGCACCGGACGGCCATCACCGACAACGTGGAGGCCGTGGAGCTCAGCTGCGAGAGCATGGCCATCGCCAAGGTGAAGAGCGCCCTGGGCGGCCGTTACGACGTGGCGGCCATCTTCCCTGCCACGCCAGACCCCGGTAGCCGCAACCCCCTTGTGGTGCTGCACACCCTGAACGTGTTCGTGTACCTGATGTACCGGCGGATCAATCCCCGGAAGATCCCCATGACCGTGAAGGAAGACCACGACGAGAGCCTGGCCTGGCTGGACAAGGTGGCAGAGGGCAAGGAGAGTCCGGACTTACCAGCAGTCCCAGACCCGGAGGTAAGCGCCATGGTACCCCGGGTGGGCGGTGGCAAGGCAATGGGCGGACACTACTTCTGACCGGAGTACCCCCTAGACCCCGTTTAACTCCTTTGAACTTGAACGATATGATCCCGACCGGCACCGCACCCCGTCCGAGGTTATTTCAACGCATTAGAGCGGCGATTTTCGCCAAGGCCACTTCCGCCCCGGTAGCCCCCAGCTTCCGAATGCCCGACCTGGAGGCCTGGAAGATGCCTCACCGGAGCGTGGACATGCAGGACTGGATCATGGCTCTGAACATGGCCCAGAACCCGCTGCGGCCCGACCGTAGCCGCCTGCTGGACCTTTATGACAGCATCCTGGTCGACAGCCACCTGGCCAGTGTGATGGAGAGCCGGGTGCTGCGGGTGGTTCGTAGCAAGTTCAAGCTCACTAAGGGCGGCAAGGCCCAGCCCGAGCTGATGCCCCTGTTGGAGCACCGTTGGTTCGAGGACTTCCTGCGGTACGTGGCCGAGGCCACTTTCCGGGGACATACCCTGATCGAGCTGGGCGAGCTTGCCAAGCCCGGAGAGCTGCGCCAGGTGAACCGTATCGACCCACGCAACGTGCTGCCCTGGACCGGCCATGTGGTGAAGCGCCAGGGCGAGGACAAGGGTTATCCCTACCGCGAGGCACCCCTGGTGGACTACCTGGTGGAGGTGGGCCGGCCGGACGAGCTGGGTATACTGAGCCAGGTGGCGCCCATGGCCATCATCAAGAAGTACGCGTCCGGCTCTTGGAGCGACTTCACCGAGAAGTTCGGCATCCCTGGCCGGTGGGTGAAGACCAACACCACGGACAAGCACCGGGTGAAGCAACTGGAAGCGGTGATGCAGGGCATGATCAGCAGTTCCTACGCCGTGATCCAGGGCGACGAGGAGATCAACATCATGCCCACCCCAGGCACCGACGCGCACAAGGTGTTCGACGAGCTCATCGTGCGGATGAACAGCGAGATGAGCAAGCGCGTCCTTGGGCAGGATGGGACCAGTGACAACAAGGACGCCAGCGGCACTTACGGCTCGCTGAAGGTGCTGCAGGGCGTGGCCGAGGACCGTCACCAGGCGGACAAGGCCAGCGTGGGCTACGTGATCAACAACGAGCTCTTCCCCCGTCTGGTGAAGCTGGGCTACCCGCTGGCCGGCGTCCGTTTCTCTTGGGACGAGTTCCGTGACATGAGCAGCACCGAACTGGTTGACGCCGTGACCAAGCTGGGCACGGTCTATGACATCGACCCGGAGTTCGTGGCCGAGCGCACGGGCATCCGCATCCTGGGTGCGCGGCGTATGCCTGGCGAAGTCGCCGGCACCGGCAAGCAGAGCGGTAAGAAGAAGGGCGAGGGCGCCGGCACCAACGAAGAGGATCCCGAGGACGAGGACGGCGATGGTGTGAACGCGAGCTGGCCACGCAAACAGGTGCCGATGTGCGGCGTGTGCGGCGGAAGCCAGGACATCACGGCCGAAGAAACGCCGAACCTGGATCAGGAAGCCCTTGATGCCCTGATCCGTGCCGGCTACGACGGCAAGGCATGGAGCCAGGCCTACAGCGAGGCAGTGGCCGACATCTACATGCGGGCATTGGACCAGGCTTGGAAGCCGGCCATCGGCAACCTGCAGTACGACGCTCCTGACCATGTGGTGCGGGCCATGATGGAGGCCAACCTGTTCCGCTTCGCGGGCTTGAAGACCTTGTCCGCCACGCAGGACATCAACGCGATGGCGAAGGAGGGCGAGAGCTTCAGCCGGTTCAAGGCCCGTGTGCAGCAGAGCCAGGTGCTGAAGGACTACAACGAGGCCCAGCTGCGCACCGAGTACATCAACGTCACACTAACTGGCATTCAAGCCGGGCGCTGGTTCGATATGCAGCAGAGCGCCGACGTGCTGCCCAACGGCGAATACATCACCATGGAGGACAGCGCCGTGCGGAAGGCTCACGCCGACCTGCACGGCAAGATGTGGCCGCTCAACCATCCGGCCTGGCGAACCATCTGGCCACCCAACGGCTGGCGCTGCAGGTGCACCGTACTCCCCACGCAGGAAGGGCCTACCGGGGACGAGGCCAACAAGCAATGGGATGGGGTGAAGCAGAAGATGAAAGGCGAACTGGCCCGCATGAAGAAGCAGGGCTTCGACGGGAACCGCGCCGTGAGCGGAGAGGTGTTCCGGCTCAATAGCTCGTTCCGCGATGTCCTTGGCCGCGACCTGAAGTTCGGGGTGAAGGACAGCTACGACCGGGGCGACATGAACTGGCCCGACATCAACAAGCGTGGCGGCCTCCCTGTGGCGCCCGAGACCATCCAGGACAACGAGGGCATGCGTCGCTGGTTCGAAGCGGTCCGCAATACTGACGGGGTTGCCGTGTTCAACGACCACAAGGGCCGGCCCTGGGTGATGGAAGAGCGCACCATCGAAGAGCACTCCACGCCGAAGTACGAGGGAAAGAGGCGCTTCGCGACGGCGAACCTGATACCGGACGTGCTACAGGCGCCTGACGAGGTGTGGATGACGGGCCGAGGAGGCGACAACACGGAGCTGTCGTTCATCCGGTTCTACCAGGACAAGCCAATGGTGGTGAGGGCCTCCATCTCCAAAGCCCCCAAGGGCGGAGTACCGACCATGAGGGTGACCGGCTGGTACGAGATGACGGACGAGACCAGCATCCGCTCAGGCATGCTGGTAAAGAAGATGCCCGGCAGCGCTTAAGGGTGCAACTCCAAAGGAGCCGGAACCATACACGCCAACGGGCATCAACGACTTCAAAGGTAATGCCTATCCGGGGACTCGACAACGTGCAGCGCAAGGTGGATCGCCTGAGGAAGGCGCTGGACCAGCGCATACCCAAACTTGTACAGGCCGACGCCATCCGATTCTTCCGCAGCAACTTCAAGGCGCAGGGATGGCAGGATGGCGGGGTGCGCAAGTGGGCGCCGGTCAAGAACAAGAAGCTGCGCAAGGGCAGCGTCCTCAAGCGGACCGGGGCACTGATGAACAGCATCCGGGCTGGTAGGGCCAGCTGGAACGGCATACAAGTGCTAGCCGGTGGGCCTGGAGTGCCGTATGCCCAGGCGCACAACGAAGGCATCACGCTCCGCCGGCAGGTCACCATCAGGGCTCACACGCGCAGGGGCGGCCCGGTGCGCACCAGGCGCGGCCGCGTGATGCGCAAGGAGGCAACCGTTGGCCGGCACCAGCGCAGGATGAACCTGCACCTACGGCGCCGCCAGTTCATGGGTCAGAGCCGTGACCTCAATATCCTCTTCCGCAAGACCATCCTCACCGAGATCGGCAAGGTGATGAACACCCGGTGATGAACACCTGTTAAAGCCATGAACAACGACCTGCAGGACTGGGGCCTGGCGTACCAGGAGATCGCCACGCTGATCACCACCAAGGTGCCGACCATCAAGCACGTGGACCTGTACTGGGGGCAGGACCAGGCCGTGGACGAGGACGGGAACTGGCTCCCCTTCCCGGCGCCGGCGGTGTTCCTGGACTTCAACGCGCTGAGCATCGAGGACCTGGCCGAAGGGCGGCAGTTGATCACCATGGACGTGGGTGTCAAGCTCTACCGGGAGACGCTCAGCGACACCCACAAGGGCAGCGGCAACCAGGCCGCCGCCCTCGCCTTCATCGGCCTGATGCGCCAGCTGCATGCCGCGCTGCACGGTGCCAAGGGCACTCACTTCGGCCCCATGAGCCGTGTGGCCCTCAGCCGCGTGGACACCCAGGCCTACGTGCAGATGTACGACCAGGTCTACCGAACGGTGATGCTCGACTATGGGGCCACGGCCACCTACCAGGAGGAGGATGCTCCGCCCCTGGAGCTGCCTCAGACCCCGCCTGCGGCCGCGCCGGCACCGGACCCGCAGCCGTTGTTCCGAATTCCAGCTCCGTAGCCGACCTTTAGGACATGAGCGACAAGGACACCGGCAAGCTGGAGCGGATCAAAATGCACTTGGCCGATGCCAAGGCCCGCGAGTTCTATGCCATCCAGCGCATCGACCTGCTGGTGATCAGCATCTCCGGCGCCGGCATCTACATCGTGTTCGAGACGCTGAAGTTCATGCTGCAACAGCGCATCGCGCTCAATCCTTCAACGCTGGAATGGGGAGGGGTCTGCTTCGTGCTGGCCACCCTGTTGAACTTCGCCAGCCAGTGGGCCGGATACTACACCAACAAGCACGAGGCCTGCTGGGCACAGTTCGAGCACAAGCGCCTCGGTGGTGCTTGCCTGAACGACAAGGAGGCCCAGGAGCAGAAGGACCACGACACGGCCGCTCACCTGGCTGGTATATGGACCCGCCGATTCAACCTGGCTTCGACGTTGGCCATGTTGGTGGGCATGGTGCTCCTGCTGGTGTTCAACCTCACTTCCTTTGGGGCGGTCGTGCCGGCCTGTCCCCACCATTAGCCTGCCCCTCCTCGTCACCCCTCCGCAGGGGGACGTTCGGCCTAGGTGATGGTCGTGCCGGAGGCGGCGGTTGCGGCTTCGGTGCAGGCTTCGGCGGAGGGGACGGCTTCTTGTCGGACATGCCTCCAAGCTATTCGATCCCCCGAAAAGTGCAAGTCTGCAAACCTATCGCGACCGGTAGACGATGTCCTCGACGGTGGATGTGGCGATGAAGAACTCATCGCTCAGCATCTGGATGACGTACTCGGCGGTGTAGACCTTGCGGCCCTTCACGCGCTTGGCCCGCAGGCTCTCGTACTTGCTGCGGATCGCGTGGTTGCGTTTGCTGATGAGTGCGCTGTTCCGTGCCATCGGTATGGGTTCATTGCAGGTGTGAAGCGACCAGGGCGCACAGGAGCGCCACGCTGTATTCGACCAGGTACGCCAGGTGGCCTCCCTTCTCGTCGGCCAGGCCGAGCGTGCGAGCGCGGCGCATCCACCACCTGTCGGTGGCGTTGCTCGTGCTGATGTACGCCAGCGGTTTCTCGCGCAGAAGGTTCATCCAGCCGCGGAAGGCGGCCGATGCCACAGCACTGCCACCAACCACGTTCACGAGGTGCAGCCACTGCAGCTGGCCGGCAAGCATTGCCAGCCACATGAGGTAACCCAGGGCGATGCCGGCACGGAGCCCCACGCGGGAGCTGTGCCGGATGGGCTGATGGAGCAGCACGAGCAGCGCATCCACGCCGGCGGTGATCAGCGCGAACAGAATGGCCAGGCTGTAGGTGTACTCGATGGTCATGGCGATACCAGCTTAAGCGCCTCTTCCAGGGGACGCGGGGGGTCGAACTCGATGTCCCATGAGCCGGACTCGTCGGGGATGGCCTCATGCTCGGTGTCACCGTAGGCGACCCACCACTCGATGGTCTCGCCAAGCATGAGGCACACCGTATCGCCGGCGGCATTGGACCACTGCATGCGGATGATGTTCGGACCCTTGACAAGCCCGAGCGCCGAGCTGCTGTAGAGCCATGCGTACCGCGTGGTGATCTGCGCGGCGGCCTTATAGCCGGCTAGGGCCTGCGCCGGCCACCGCACCTCGTTCCAGCCGAAGTACTTGTGCATGATGTCGCCCTTGAGCTGGGCGTTCCACCGGGTGACCAGCCGCTTGCGGTGCCAGGCCATGCCCACCCAGTACCCAATGGCCATGGCGAGCACCGCCAGGGGCGCCACCACCCACACGGCACTAGTGCCCACACCCCACAGCACCAGCGCAGCTGGCGTGGCCAGGATGGCGAAATGCACCATGAGCAATGTGAGCGGGTTGCGGCTCCAGGCGAAGTAGCCCAGGCCGCTGAGGGCGAAGAAGCCTCGAGCGCGGCGAGCACCGTAGTCCATCAGTGGTAAAGGGGGTTGATGAGCATGCGCCGAAGGCCGGCGCGACCACGCTGGGCCAGGGTGCGGACACCCGCGAGCGTCAGGTTGAGGTCGAAGGCGATGCAGGCCTGCGGTCGGCCGCTGAGCACGCGCCTGAGCACTTCCCGCTGAAGGATGGGCAGCAGCTCCACGCAAGCCCGCAGGCGCTCGTGGCCCTGCAGGCGCACCAGACGCTCCAGTGGGTCCGCAGCATCGGCGGCCAGCTCGGGGATGGCAGACCCGTGCCAGTGACGACGATGTGCGCGGGCCCAGCTGATGGCGCGCTGGCGGCCTACAGTGACGGCGAAGGTGAGGTTGTGCTCCAGCGCTGCCTGCCGGCGACGGAAGGTCTCCAGCAGGTGCAGGCACACCTCCTGGTATACATCGTCGCGTTCTTGATCGGGGGTTCCTGCCAGCCTGATGCCGTATCGGATGGCCCGCTGGTAGCGTTTCAGGAACGCCACCACCTCCGCATCGCTGTGCAAGTGGGTGGTGGCGCTCATGTCGCCAACGAAGGTCCGATCGATCACCTGCGCTCGTGACAAGCCGCGCTGAAACGCTATCGAAGTGGTGTTGTTATCAGGCCGTAAAGCCTCCGCACACCAGGATCTCCGTGCGCCGGTTGCGCAGGTTGTGCCGGTCGCCGATGGTGACCACCTGCAGGCCATGCTCCTTGGCCAGCTTCAGGACCGTGGGGTGGTCGAACTCGGACATGGCGAATCGCATGCCGCTGGATGCGAGCATGGCCAACAGGTCGCGCGTGTCGCCCTCGTTCCACGCGCTGGCCATCCCGTAGTTGTTAGCCGTATCGAGATAGGGCGGGTCGCAGTAGATTAAAGCTCCGCGCCGATCACCCTTGGACAGCGGGATGCGCCCGAGCATGCACCTGAAGTCCACGTTCATGAACTCCACGTCGTAGAGCAGCTCGCGCGTCTGCTTGATGCGGTCCTGCAGCAGGCGCTTGGCGTTCTTCCTGTTCCACACCAGGGTGCCACCCTTGCCCAGGAACGAGAAGTTGCTCTGGAAGAGGAAGCGCACCGCCCGTTGCACCGGGTCGGTCGGACAATGCCGGCGCCAGTGCTTCCAGAGGTCCTCGTGGATGGGCATCGCGCACCAGGCATCCTGCAGCTCGTGCTCCTGGTCCTGGATCACGCAGAACAAATTGAATACCTCACTGTCCCTGTCATTCACGATGGAGCGCGTGCGTGGCTTGGCCCACAGCATTGCCCCGGTCCCGAAAAACGGTTCGATCCAGAGCTGATGCGGAGGAATGAAGGGCAGGATGCGGTGGACGATGCGCTGCTTGTTGCCCATGCGGTATAGGACCATGGCGCGAAGCAGCCCACGTGGCGCACCATGTGCGCGATCAGCCTGGCATCATGGGCGCCGCCGGCGGGGACCGGGCTTCACCCTGGGAAGCATGCCACGCCTGGTCTTCAGGGGATGCGGCACCCACTTGACACGTCGCAGTTCCAGCACATGGTCTGCGTAGGTGTCACCCACGCGACGTCGATAGATGAGATGGCGCGGGTAGTAAGGGTGACGGGCACAGAACGCGGCCAGGCTGCTGTAGCATTCCAACAGGCCGGTCTTCTTCCACCGGACGACCACTGCGCTCTTCCGCTCCATCGCTCGCTGCCGGTGTTCACGTCAAACCGGGCGCGGATAAGGTAATCGGGCGCAGCTCACTTGAGCCGGGTGCGCCACACGCGGTAGTGGATGTACAATGCAAGAACAACGACGCGAATGAACTGCTTCATGGTGGGCACGGGTTGAAGTGCGCCCAAAACAGGCAAGCTGCGACCGCGCCAAAAATGACAGGCCGTCCGGCGCGGGTTTCAGAAGGTCAACCCAGGAGGCTGGCCACCCACCTGATCACCAACATCGCCACGATGGCGATCACCCCGACGACCAGGCGTGCCTTGACGCGGCCCATGGGCGTGTTGGTGCTGCTGTTCATGCGATGCGAAGATACAGGAAGCACGAAGGCCCCGCAGTTGCGGGGCCTTCGTGGCGTTCGGGTGGCACTTCAAGCCCTCCTGGCTCTTGCTCTCGGCTTGTAGGTCAGCAGCAAGCCCTGAAGGCTTGCTTCATGCACCAGGCCCTGGCCACCGATCACCCTCCTCTGATACACGAGCGACCGGATGTTCTGGTATGTGATGCCACGGTCCTTGTAGCGCTCGGAGGCATCCTCGTAGGTGATGTACCCTGGTGGCACTACCCGTAGGTCATGCTTGGCCTGCCTCACCTGCCGCATGAACGATGCGTGCTTCTCCGTCACCGCTTCATGCACCAGCTCCCTCGCCTTCTCAACTGCAGCCGCATCCACAAGCTCACGCACCTTGGCCTCGATGACCTTCAGCAGTCGCGGGTGCGTGAGCAGCTCGCTCAGGTCCTGCTCGGTCCAGGGTGCGCGGCGGAAGTGGGTGGCCGGCACCAGCTTGTTGCAGCACGGGCAGAGGTAGAGGGCGGTGGCCATGGTGGGTTACTTCAGCAGTCCTTCCTTGAGGTCGCGCAGGAACTTGGCCTCGTCGCTGCTGCAACCGTAGCGCTCCTCGGCATCGGCGATGGCCACTTCGAGGCACGGCGCGAGCCGGTTCACATCGGCTTCGACGTAGGTGCGCATGAGCCGCTCCCATTCGCCGGAGCGCCGGCCGAAATCGATGCCGTACTCGATGGTGATGCGGTGTACCATTGCTCAGTTAGCGGTGAAAGGGGGTTGATACTCGGGGCTGGCCATGTAGGCCTCCAGTTCGTCCATGTTCACCCAGCCGTTGCCGCCGCCGACCTTGCCATCGCGCTTCACTTCGCGCACCTGGTCCACCGTCATGCCGAGCTGCTTGGCCACCTTGTCCTCGAAGACCATGCGCGGACCAGAGGATGCGGACACTGCAGCGGGCTTGGCCTTGTCGGCAACCTGCTCCAGCTTGCGCAGCTCGGCCTTGCTCGGCTTGGGTGAGCCCGAGCGCGGGTCGCGCTTCTCGGCCTTGGGTCGTCCGCCTTTGGATCGCGGAGCGTCCAGGGCCTGCCTTGCCGCCTCCATGTCCACCGCCCCTGGGTTGCCGTGCACGCCGGCCAGGCGCTCCCAACCCACGCCCCTCCTGCGGAGCATCTGCCGAATGTTGACCGTGCTGCAGCCATACTCCGAGGCCAGGGTGCTCAGAAGCACCATGCCCTCGGGCACCTGCCCCGGCGCCTGCTTCACCGTGGCCGCTTTCTTCGCCATGGGCGCCTTCGGAGCTGCGGGGGGGGGTGTTGCCTGTGCGGGTCCCTTCGGATTCGGCAGAGGGGCTTTCTGCGGGGCATCCAGCAGGTCGATCACGTTGCTGTTGATGGTGATGGTGAGCGGGTGGCCACTGTTGATGGCCTCCAGGTTCTGCTCCGCCCAGGCGATGACCTGGCTGTACGAGTTGGCGAGCATTTCCCGGTGCTCACCGCCGACGGTGATGGTGTAGAGCTTGCGTTGCATGGCGGTTCAGGTGTGATCGAGCCAGCGTTCGGCCCGGAGGTAGGTGGCGGGGTACATGAGGTGCTTGCGGTCGCGGTGGCAGGCGGAGCGGTAGCGCTCGATGTGGTCGTAGGCGAGCTGGCGCTGCTGCTCGGTCATGCGGTCCCAGGCGCGCTGCGCGTCCTTCTTGCCCTCCTTGTAGGCGTAGCGCTTCCAGAACTCCTCGAACGTGACCTTGAGGACGGTCCACCGCAGGTAGTCGGCCTTGAACACGGCCTTGAGCTCGCTCTCCTGCAGGGGCGCGTGGCGGAATGGCCACAGCCGGTGCTCGGGCACGTCGAAGCCGGTGATGCTGACCTCGCAGAGCAGCCCGTTCTGGTCGTAGCCCAGGGTGATCTGCGCTTCGGACCGGGTGGAGGTGATGAGGTAGCGGGCCATTGGTCAGCTCAGGTGTTCGATGTGCCACGAATGCCACACCACGATGCTGCTTTCTGCCAGGTCACCAACGGCATCCAGGATGATCGCCTGGCCCATTTCGTCCTGGGTGAACTTGGCATTGCCGGTATGCGTGCCGGTCCGGCCCGCCCAGAAGTGGTCACCGACAAGCCGGATACGCTGGCCCTTGTAGCCGGCGCATACCGTCTGCCACTGGGCCTTGAGTTGTTCGGGGATGGCCATGGATCAGCGCTGCTGGGATTTCCACACCTCGTACTCGTTCATGAGGTCGAGGATGGGGTTGGCGGACTTGGTGTGCGGGCGCAGCAGGATGCGGTGGTAGGCTGCACCTTGGCCCTCTAAAGATGGGGTAAGGCGCTCAGCAGAGCAGGCCACCATGAAGCGCAGACCGACTCCTGCAGGCAGGCTCCACACGTCAACGGCCACAGCATCGCCCAGGATGTATGGCTCGATTGCCCGCGCTTCATAAATGTGGTCCTCATAGGAGAATTGGATGATCCGCGAGGCGGCCTCCAGCATCAGTTGTTCGGTCATGGTGGCCATCACGCTTCGGCTTTGGGTCCGGTGTAGGGCAGCTGCACAGCTGCCACCTCTCGGTCGCGGCAGGTCTTGCAGCCGCAACGGAACGGCTTGCCCAGATCCAGCAAGGCCGTGCTCACCATGCACACGGCTTCGGTGCAGGCCATCTGGTACTGCGCGCCGTGCCGATGCGAAAGGCCCTTCGTGGTTACAGCGGGCACCACGTAGCCGTGGCTGTGCACGCGCATGTTCACTACGGCCACGATGGTGGGGTCCTCCTCCATGAGCCCGTGGTTGAACTTGTTGATGCGATGCTCGACCTCGTCCAACGGGCGGGCATTCCCGAGCACCTCATGGAGCCGGGCGGTGATGCGAGCCTGCAGCTCACGTGCGAGAGCCACCACGCGATCCTGCTTGGTGACGCCTGGCAATGCGATCACAGCGTCATCGAAGCTGTCCATGACGGTATCGACGGCCTGTTTCAGTTGGGTGTCCATGTTCAGACGGTCTTGATGGAGTAGATGGGGATCTGCAGGAGCACCGAGCGCTTGCGGTCTGGTGTCTGGTAGGTCAGCAAGGCGCCGCTCTTGAGCTCATTGGCTTCCGGCACCCAGCAGCCGGTGTAGTTGTCCTCGGGATCGCTCTGTACGACGCGGCCCTCGTGGTCCACCAGCAGCAGCACAGTGTGCTCCCTGTTCATGCAATGGATGCTCAGCATGCGATGCGGGGGTTGCTGATGGTGGCGTGGCGGCCTTCCAGGATGGCGGTGGCCACCTCCTTGGGCTCGGTGCCGGCATCGTAGTCCTCCTTCACGCCCGTGAACACGCTGACACCGGTGATGGGCGCCGGGCTCTTGCCCTGGCGCTTGTAGTCCTCCAGGCCGCGCTCGTAGGCATCGGCCACGTCGCGGAACCACTGGTGGTATGGCAGGTGGTGGCGCATGGTCAGGCGGGCTGTTGGTCCAGTTGGAAGCGGGGGTGCTTTCCGGCGACGATGTCGTCGGCCACATCCTCCGTCTCGCGGCCACGGAGCCAGTCCTCTTTGACGTGCTCCATGGTGATGCGCTCAGTGACGAGCGCAGTACATCCGCGCTTCACGAGGTCTTCCTTCAGCTCTTCGAGCCAGTCCGGGGTGCTCAGGTAATGGTGCATCGGTATGGGGGTTTGGGGGTTGTCAGTGGGCGACGGTGTAGGGCGTCATCTTGGGGTCCATCACCGCCAGAATGAGGCGCAGCTGCAGGCGCACCTGCTCTTCCTGGATTAAGTCGATGCCGGCCATCAGCACCCGGCGCATGGCCAGGGCCTGGTAGACGGGCAGGATCAAGGGGTACTCCAGCCGGCGCTCGGCGTGGCGGCGCTTGAGCCGCACCACGAGCACCTGCAGGATGCTGTGCATCATGTTGAGCATCTCGCCGCTGGGCTGGTCGTCCAGGAAGAGGTCGATCACCTTGATGGCGATGCCGAGGTGGTGGTGGTCGATGCGGAAGCGTACGTCAGCCATGGTGCTTGCGGATAGCGATGATGTCGGAGGAGGTGATGGCCTCAGCCTGGGTGACCAGCTTGGGCAGCTCGGCCACGGTGTAGGCGTTGAGGTGCTTGTGCAGGTAGCCGTACTTGGCCACCCACGCATGCACGTGCGCCATGTCGGCCTTGCCGTTCGGCAGGCGGGCGCCACGCTCGGCCAGGATGCCGATCACCTTGCGGCGCATGCGGTTGGCCGGGTCGCCGTTGGGGTCCAGCAGCTCCTGGATGCGGCGCTCGATGGCCATGAGCTCCTCGGTGCTCAGGTCGCGCAGGCTGTGGGTGCGGCCGTGGGTGTGGTCGGCGACCAGGTCACCATGACCATCATAGGGCCAGTGCTCGGTCTTGGCGGCCTGGTGGTACAGGCTGAAGAAGCGGCTGTAGCGGCTCATCGTGTGGCGGTGGTTTCAGGCTGGGCGGCGGCCTCATAGCTCTTGATCGCCAGCTCCAGCTCACGGCGTTCCTGCTGCGTCGAAGCGCTCTTCAACTGCTCCTTGAACAGGCGCACAAAGCCCATGATGGCGTGGATGCGGTCCAGCTCGGGCTCAGGGGTGAACAGGTCAACAGCGGCGCTCATTGGTGGCTGTGGCTGAGGTAGAACTTGAGGGTGGCCAGCCGCTGCGTGTGCTGGTCGATGTCATCGGCGAGCGCCTGCTGGCGTACAGGGTCGCGTTCCATGTCGCGGAACACGGTGAGCCGAGCGATCATCTCCTCGGTCTGTTGGATGTCCGCTTCCACGCGGACCCTGTCGAATACACCCAGCGCTGCCATCGCCTATCGTGTTGGTTCGGTGATCGGACCCGGGATCGAACCGGAGCGGGGAGGGCCTCCACCTCCACCGTGAGCCTTTCTCTTCCGACCATGTGGCCCGGAGGTGTCCCGACCTCCGGGCCTGGCCGCGTGCATGTATCTCGCACGCCGCGCGGCCGTTGCTCTACTTCGAGAAGTTGAGGTTGATGTTGCGGTAGCTGCCGTCGGGCATCAGCTCGCTGATCCGGAAGTACTGCTTGGTGCCAGCCACGTTGATGCTGCCCTCGATCAGGTCCATGGCCTCCTGGAACAGGGTGTGCTTCACCTTGCGGCGGTAGCCCAGCAGGCTGAGCACCTTGCGCGTGTCCAGCTGACCCTTGGTATTCTCGAAGGCGCTGTTGATGAGCTCGGGCAGGAACTCCACCTCGCTCTTCACCGTGTCCTTGAGCAGGGCCATGAGCTTTTCGTGCGCGGCGGAGACCTTGATGTCGTCCAGCTGCACCTTCTCCTGCATGTCCGCCTCCACACGCACGGTGCGGGCGAAGTCAAACCAGGTGTGGTTGCCCTTGGTCTTGCTCAGGTCCACGTTGTGCTTCTTCGCGTTGGCCTCCACCACTTCGCGGTGCAGCTCAAGGGTCCGCAGTTTGAAGGCGGCGATCCGCTTCTCCAGGTCCAGGGCCTCGCGGTGCAGGATGGCCGCGTTCTTCTCGCGCAGGCGCTCCAGCGCATCGGTGCGGGTGTAGGGTACTTCGACGCCCTTGGCGTCCTTCCAGGTCTTGTCTTTCGAGGTGTACATCGTCTGTTGGGGAATGGGTGATCAGGAGAAGAGCTCGCTGGGGGGGATCTCGGGGATGGCGATGCGGACCTTGCGGCGCTCGAGCTGCTTGAGCCAGCGGTCGAACGCGGCCCACGTCTTGTCCAGGGCGTACATGGTGAGGGCGCGTTGCACGAAGTCCCGGCGCTTGTCCTCCATGGGCTGGTAGACCCACAGGTCGGAGTTCTCCCAGCGCGACCTGGTGGCGATCTCGTGGGCCATCACCTGGTGCTGCCAGAAGTTGAAGAAGCCCAGGTCCATCAACTGGCGCCGCTGCTTCACGGCCAGCGCCTCATACTTGGGCTTCGTCGTGGTCACGGCGTGCTCCAGGAACTGGCACCCGCTCTCCAGGATGAGCAGCTGGTAGTCCAGCTCGTCAAGGCCGGTCTCGCGCATCAGGTAGGCGCGGGCTTCCGTGGCCTGTTGGATGAAGGCGTTGGTCCTCATGCTGCAAGGCGTTGTTTCATGATCTGGATGCGGGCGTAGCGCAAGCCCCGGCTCTTGCCCTCGAGGGCGCTGGACACCACGCGGTTCAGCGTCTCGGGGTCCTGCACACCGTTGGCAGTGCACACCTGGATGATCTCCGACTCCAGGAAGGCCCGCTGCTTGATCGGGTCGGCCGGCACGATGTCCAGGTAGCGGCCGCCGAACCGGCTGTAGACCTCCTCGAAGCTGTTCCGGCGCAGGCGGATGCTGCTGTCGATGCGCTTGCGCAGGTCGGGGGCGCCCACCATGTAGAAGCCGCAGTGGAACTCCAGCTCGTTGTACATGCGCTTGAGCAGCCGGTAGGTGCTGTTGTCCATGTCGCCGGCCTCGTCGATGATCAACAGGGGGTTCTGCAGGCTCTTCAGGTAGAAGACCACGTCCTGCAGCACATCCTCGGCGGTGCCCTTCGCATCCAGGCCGATGGCCTGTGCCAATGCCCGCACGAAGCGCCAGCGGTTGGGGTAGTTGCCGCCGTTGACGTAGAAGGCGTTGCGGTGCGTGGCCGCGTACTCCTTGCACACGTGGCTCTTGCCCAGGCCGGCCATGTCGCAGAAGATGGACGCCATGCTCTTCTTCTGGCAGGCCTCCAGCTGCTTGGAGATGGTGATGTAGGTGGCCGTCCGCGCCGTCACCCACTGCTCCTCCTCGCCGAAGTGGAAGCCGATGGTGCGGGCCAGGCGCAACCACTTCTGCACGCTCAGCAGGCGGTCGTTCTGCTTCCACTTCTCGTGCTCGATGTTGCTGAAGTCGCTGCTGCTGAGGTCTACCGACCGTGCGTACTTGGCCCGGCTCTCGAAGCCGCTGGCCTTGTAAGCCGCCATCAGGGCCTTTCCGATGGCCTCTTTGGTCTCGCTCGTCAATTGGGGCTTGGTCATGGTGGTGGGGGGATGTCAGGTCAGAGTTGGTCGATGGCACGGCGCTCGATCTCCTCGGGCGTCATGTTCAGGTAGTAGTCCCGTTCGCGGGCCTCTTCCAGCGCGGCCTTGTGGCTGCCATTGGCCTGTGCGTAGGCCTTCACGGTGGCCTCCTCGTTGGCGCCCACACGGGCGATACGCTCCCGTGGCTGCTTGGCCGGCTTCACCAGGTGCGCCGCCTTGCTCAGCAGCTGCACGGCTAGCTGGTCCAGGAGAGCTCTGTCGCCCACGGGCCGGTCGATGGCCTCCTGGGAGAGCTCCTTCTTGAAGCCCTGCACGTGGCCCAGCAGGGCCTTGCTGCCATCGGTGTGGTCCAGTCGGGCCATGGGCACCAGCTTGGTCTGCGGCACCAGGAAGCGCGTCTTCCCATCGGGCAGCAAGGCCAGCACGTTGCTCAGGTCGGCCGGGTCGTACACCACCTGGAAGGAGTAGCCGATGAAGTCCTGGAACTCGCGGGTGAGCAGGTTGTAGATGCGCTCCTGGCCCAGCAGCGTGGGGCACAGGCCGCTGTTGGTGAGCGTGTTGCCCTGTTGCCCGTTGCGCAGCTCGTGGCGTGTGCCGAAGAGCTCCAGGTACCGTTCGCGGGGGATGATGCGGCGGTGCTCTTCAGGCATTTCCTGAAGCGCCTTCAGGTAGGCCTCCACCTTCTCGGCCCGCTCCATGGCAAAGGCCTGGTGGATCTGCGCGATGACCCCTGCCTCGTCGGGGAAGTCCTTCTTGATGCGGTCCAGCGCATCGGGGTTGGGCTGGTTCTCCTTGCGGGCGTCCACGTTGTGCCCGCTCCAGTTGTCGAAGTGGGGCTGCACGTACTTGGCGTGGTGGTGCCGGAAGTAGGGCTCGATGACCTTGGCCCTGGCGTTACCCGCCTCCGTGGGCGTGAAGGCCACGTCCATGGTGCCGTACCAGGCACCCATGGCGGACCAGCCGAGGTTGTCGCTCTGCACCTGGTCGGGCAGCATGTAGTCGCCCGTGAGCTCGCGCATGTGCGTCACCGCGTTGCGCACCGCCTGCTGGCTCAGCTCCACGGTGTCCTTGTCGCCGATGGCGTAGCCCACCGGGTACCAGCTGTGGGCATCGAGCACCACCACCACCACCTTCCGGTTGTGGTAGAACACCTTGCGGTGCCCCTTCTGGTTGGCGCCCTCGGTCTGGTAGTACAGCTCGTACACGTTACCGTCCGTCACCCACATGTAGGTGGGCTGGCTCGGCCGGCCACGGTGCACCACGATGTTGTACTTGCTGTTGTAGGCGGCCTTGCCCCTGGCGTACAGGGTGATGGTGCGGCCGTTGCTGCCCTTCTTCTTGAAGTTGCGCACGGTGCTGGCCGTGATCGTGGGCCACTGGGTTTCGGAAAGGGTGGCCACCTGGTTGTACATGCGGGCCACCAGGGTTGGGCCGTAGTTCTGATGGCTGCTGGCGATGCGGCGCAGCACGGCCTGCTGCACCTCGCTGTCCAGCTTGCACGAGTTGGCGTTGCCGTGCCCGCCATGCACCAGACCCTTGGCGCCGGGGTGCCCATCGGCGCGGGCCTTCAGGTAGGCCCGCTTGCGGGC
This sequence comes from Flavobacteriales bacterium, assembly GCA_016788485.1. Taxonomy (GTDB): domain Bacteria; phylum Bacteroidota; class Bacteroidia; order Flavobacteriales_F; family PHOS-HE28; genus PHOS-HE28. The sequence goes on along the minus strand of JAEUSV010000115.1, from coordinate 5,325 downwards.
CTCCAGCCGGGGGAAGCTCGTGGGCAGGTCCAACCCCTCCAGCTTGATGTACTGCAGGATGGCCTGCTTCAGCTCCATCACGTGCATGCCGTAGGTCTTCAGCACGGACTCCCTGCCGCCGGTCCTGTACACCTCGTCCAGGGTGGCCATCATGGCCATCACCCTGGCGCTCTTCTTCAGGCTGGAGCGCTTCTCAGGCGTCAGCATCAGCCCGTTGGAAGCCCTGAACCCGTCCAGGTAGCGCTCGTCCTCGGGGCGCAGCTTCAGGAAGCGGTCGATGGTCTTCACCTTCACCAGCTCGGCGGGGTCGCCACCCATGCGGGCGCGTACCATCTCCTTGTACCGCTCGGGCAGACTGGCCCAGTCGATGAGGGCCGGGTGGTTCCCGCCGCCTTTCTGGATGACGGCGATGCGCCCTTCTCGCACAGCCTTGTCGTAGGCCGGCTTGGATAGGCACTCTGAATTCACCAGTTCGGTGAACTCCAACAGGACGATGCCGTCGCGGATCAGCATGCTTCGCGCAGCTCTTGTTGCAGCCGGGCACGCTCCTGTAGGATGCGGTCGGCTGCGTGCCAAATGCGGGTAGCTAGGGCGCTCTTGGCGGTAGTGCGGTAGCGGAGCACCTTTTTCACGTAGTCCGGGGTGGTGCCGAGCACCTCTGCCACCCTCGACTGGTCTCCCTTCCTAAGCTCTCGGAGGATGCGTGCCTTGGCGACCGGAGTCAGCTCATGCACCTTTGTTTGTAGCTTGGCCCTCATTGCGGGGACAAACCTACAATCATGGGCGCATCAGATGCAAGAAACCGTGCAGAATAGTTTTCCACAGCGACTTGCTGAACTGATGCGCGTCTATGGCATCGCCAATGTCAGCGCCCTCGCTAGGGAGCTGGGATACGAGCGGTCCGAGCGAATCAGGAAGGTCATGATCGGCGAGAACCTGCCGAGCTACTCAATGCTGGAAGACATTGCACGAAAATTTGCAGACCTGAACCCTCGATGGCTGTTAACCGGCGAGGGTTCGCCACTCAGGGTGGACAGTGCGCCACCAGCTCCGGCCTCAGAAAGCCAGGCGGCCGTTCTTCAACAGAAGAGGGAGCGAGGCATCGCTGCCATTGAAGCGATGATGGAGGGCTTCGAAGTCGGCGCGGATGTAGGCAACATCATCATGCTGGATAGTAAGGCAGCGGCTGGGCTACCAGCCAACTACGGTAACGCTGAGTATCTGCGCGACCAGCCCAGGTTGAGTCTTCCGGGCCACAAGTACCGGGGTGCCGGGCTCATTGCCCTGCAGGTGGAGGGGGACAGCATGGACCCGACCGTTCGTCACGACGACTGGATCATCGCCAAGCTCCTCACCGATCCGGTGCAGGAGCTCCGGGAGGGCTACTTGTACGTCCTGGTCACCAGGGATGGGTGCGTGGCCAAGCGGCTGTACCGCACCGTAACCGATGCGTTCCTCTGCAAGAGCGACAACGAGGACTACCCGCCCTACGAGCAGGCCATCGGCCCAGGCGACCAGGTGTACAAAGCCCTCGCCCTGTTCAGCGAGAACCTCAGCCACCGGCGCGACGGCCTGTTCGACCGCTTGGTGTCGCTTGAGAAGGCGGTGATGAGGCTCCAGACGAAGTCCAAGGGTAGCTGACAGGATTCCAATAGAGCGCCGTCCAACTCAACACTTGTGAGGTATGCCCAGAGGTATGCCCAGAAGGGGCTTTTGAAGCTACTTTGTACGTTTCGTTTTTCACACCTGCCCGTTCCGGCCTGGCCGCGTCCGGGGTGTGTTCAGTGCATTGTCCAACCCCTTTGTAACGCCCGTTAATGGCGGTTTCCAGGCATTCTAACGGGCGGGCTGGCGGTACCGGCGGTATGCTGGCGCAGACCTTTTAAGGGATCAGCGGTGCGGTGGCGCCCATGTGGCGCACTTTGTACGTTTCGTTCTGCGCGTGGTGTACCCTTGGAACTGGCTCTATCCCGCTACCGTTGCGGGTTTCCGGGGTTTTTGGGGGGCTGGGCTACTTTGTACGTTTCGTTCTGACTCCCCTATAGTGCTCAGTGAGCAGGCGTTGCACCTGCCCGCCCCAGGCCACACCCAGGCGCATGGCCACCTCCTGGCTCTTCCAACCGGGATGCCGCTCGAAGGGGTCGGCCTTCAGGTTGAACAGCAGGGCGCTCTCGACCAACGGGTCGAAGAAGCCCTCGCGCGTCTTCATGTGGCTCTTCCACGGCCCGATGCGCACGGCGGTGAGCTCCTGCTCGTTGTAGTAGATCTCGAAGTCACGCGCGCTGGGCGCCTCGCCGGTCCAGTGGGCCAGGTTGTTCACCCCGTCGATGTACACGTTGTGCGAGGCGCGCAGCTTCTCCACCACGTTGGGCTCACCGGCAGCGGCGGCCAGCGTGGTGAACAGGTCGGTCTGGTCCTGGATGTCGTTGCTCACCTTGCCGGCCTTGATCTTCGCCGGCCAGCGGATGAGCATGGGCACACGCGTGCCGCCCTCCCAGGTGGTGGCCTTCTCGCCGCGGAAGGGCGTGGTGCCCGCATCAGGATACCACTGCACCATGGGACCATTGTCCGAGGTGAAGAGCACGATGGTGTTCTCCGCCACGCCCAGCGCCTCCAGCTCCTTCAGCAGCCGCCCCACCATCATGTCAAGCTCCATCATGCCGCTACCGTAGATGTCGAACTCGCTGGTGTAGGGTGCGGCCAGGTAGCGGTGCTCCTCGCGCAGGTGCGTGTAGATGTGCATGCGTGAGGGGTTGAACCACACGAAGAAGGGGTCGCCCGCCTTCTTCGAACGGCGCATGAAGTCAACGGCGCGCGCCTCGAACTCATCGTCCACCGTTTCCATGCGCTTGGGGTCGAGGGGGCCGGTGTCCTTGATGGTCTGCTTGCCCACGCGGCCGAAACGACCGTCCACGGTGGCATCATCCACCGTGGTGGCCTTGCAGTCGAGCACACCGCGGGGGCGGAAGGCGGCATCGAACGCGCTGTCCTTGGGCCAGCTCTTCAGGAAGGGCTCCTCCTCGGTGTTGAGGTGGTAGAGGTTGCCGTAGAACTCATCGAAGCCGTGCACCGTGGGCAGGTGCTCATTGCGGTCGCCCAGGTGGTTCTTGCCGAACTGACCGGTGCGGTAGCCCAGGGGCTTCAGCACCTCGGCGAGGGTGGGGTCGCGCTGGTCCAGGCCGATGGGCGAGCCCGCCATGCCCACGGTGGTGAGCCCGGTGCGGATGGGCAGCTGCCCGGTGATCATCATGGCGCGGCCGGGCGTGCAGCTCGGCGCCGAGTAGTGGTCGGTGAAGAGCATGCCCTCCTTCGCGATGCGGTCGATGTTCGGCGTGGGCGCCATCATGCCGTGGCTGTATGCCCCCACGTTCCAGATGCCCACATCGTCCGTGGTGATGAAGAGGATGTTCGGGCGGTCGCCTGCCTTCGCCGCGCGTTGCGCGAACGAAGCCAAGGAGAGTGCCAGCATCACGGCAAGGAGAGGAATGCGCATGGGGATCGGCTTTGGTCGTCCAAGGATAACAGCGCAGGCCATACGCTGGTTCATGCGCACCGGATCGCCGTTCCGGAACCGGCATCACTCCACCAGCGTGTACACCGCCTCGCGCACGTCGAGCTTCATCTTGCCTTCGTAGGCCTCCACGCGCACGGTGAAGCGCCCGCCGTTGTGGAGCTTGGACACCAGGCCGCGCTGTTCGGTGGTGAGCTTGGCGCCCTCGGCCGTGGCGGTGACGGGCTTGCCCTTCGCATCGGTGAAGTGCACCGTGCACTTCGCAATGACAGGCTTGGCCACACAGCCCTTGAGCTCCACGGCGGAAACGGCGGACCATTCCGCGCGAGTGAAGCTGCCGGATGCCTTGCCAGCGATGGTGATGTAGGGCGCGCCTCCGGGCTCAGGGGCAGCAGCGATGAACAGGAGCAGCGTGCCAAGGGTCAGCGCGGTGAGGAAGAGGATGCGATGCATGGTGATGGGTGTTGATGTACCCATGCAATGCGACCCGGCCCTGGGCGTAACGCGCAAGGTCGAACAGGCTTCAAGCCTGTTCACGCAGCAACCACCGGCAGGATGCCGGTGGCCCTTTGGGACAGAGCGCTCACGGTGGAACCGGTCCCCAGCCTGTTCACCCCGCAACCACCGGCAGGATGCCCATGACGCGCTAGCTCAACCCACTGATCACGCCGTTGGCATCGATGTCCATATGCTCGGCCGCAGGCACTTCAGGCAGCCCCGGCATGCGCATGATCTCGCCGCAGATGGGCACCACGAAGCCGGCGCCGGCGCTGATCTCGATGTCACGTACGGTGATGCGGAAGCCGGTGGGAGCTGCGCGCAGCTCCTTGTTGTCGCTGAAGCTGTACTGCGTCTTGGCCATGCAGATGGGCACGTTGTTGAGGCCCAGCTTGTCGATGCGTCGCAGGGCGGTCTCGGCATCGCCGCTGTAGTCCACGCCGTCGGCGCGGTAGATCTCGCGGGCGATGGTCTCGATCTTCTGCTTGATGGAAAGGTTCAGGTCGTAGAGCGGTTTGAACGCGCTCTTCCCCTCCTCGATCACGCGCAGCACGGCGCTGGCGAGGTCAGTCATGCCATCACCACCCTTCGCGAAGCCCTGCGCGAGCACCGCTTCGGCACCGCGCTCCTTGCAATAGGCCTTGATCATGTCGATCTCCTCGGGCGTGTCCGTGGGGAAGTGGTTGATGGCCACCACGGCCTTCACGCCGAACTTGGCCACGTTCTCGATGTGGCGGCCCAGGTTGGCAAGGCCGGCCTTGAGCTTCTCGGGCGCGGCGGTGTTCACCTCCTTCACGTCCACGCCGCCGTGGTAACGCAGCGCGCGCACCGTGGCCACGATCACCGCAGCGCTGGGCTTGAGGCCCGCTGCGCGGCACTTGATGTCGAAGAACTTCTCCGCGCCGAGGTCCGCGCCGAAGCCGGCCTCCGTCACCACGTAGTCACCGAGGCTCAGGCCCATCTTGGTGGCGAGCACGCTGTTCACGCCCTGTGCGATGTTGGCGAAGGGACCGCCGTGCAGGATCGCGGGGTTGCCCTCGAGGGTCTGCACCAGGTTCGGCTTGATGGCGTCCTTCAGCAGGATAGCCATGGCGGCCTCGGCCTTCAGGTCGCGGGCATACACGGGCGAGCGGTCCCAGCGCTGGCCCACGTAGATGTCGCCGAGGCGCTTCTTCAGGTCCTCGAAGCTGGTGGCGAGGCAGAGGATGGCCATCACCTCGCTGGCGGGGGTGATGTTGAAGCCGTCCTGCCGGGGCACGCCGTTGCCGGTGCCGCCCAGGCCGATGGTGATGTCGCGCAGCGCGCGGTCGTTCATG
>JAEUSV010000058.1 GCA_016788485.1 Flavobacteriales bacterium | reverse complement strand
GAGCGGCTCGCCGCGCTCGACAAGGGCATCGACCACACGCACAACACCGAAGGACTGGCCATCTTCATCGACAACGACCTCACCGAGGTGGTGAGGCTGCCCTTCCCCGTGGCGGAGCGCTGCGTGGTGGACGGCACCTTCGCCACACGCGAGGTGGTACGCTGGAAGCTCGGCGGGGTGGACCACCATGTGCTGGTGCTGGGCACCCGTGGCGCGCGCCTCTACCACGCCACGAACGACCATCTCCTCGGCGAGGTGCGCGGCGTCTTCCCGCTGGAGAACCGCCACTACACCACCGACGCCCTTGCCACCAGCACGGCGCGCGGGCAGGTGAACCAGCTGCGTGAATACCATGTGGCGGTCGACCGGGCCGTGCACGAGGCCGTCGGACCCAACGGCCGTGTGGTGGTGGCCTGCACGCACGAGCAATACCCGCAGCTCGTGGCCGAGGCCGGGCACAAGGACCTCTACATCGGAAACCTCGCAGGCAGCCACGACCACCACGCACCGACCGAGGTGGTGAAGCAGGCCTGGACCATCGCGTACGAGGACCAGAAGCGCCGTCATGTGGCGGACCTCGACCTGCTGAAACGTGCGGGCGCCGGCAAGCACAGCACGGCGGTGAAGGACATCTGGAGCCAGGTGCGCGAAGGACGGGGCCTCACCCTGCTGGTGGAACGCGACCTGCGCATGGCGGCCAAGGTCGAAGGCGACCGGCTTGAGCTGGTGGACGACCCTGCGGCGCCCGGTGTGGTGGACGACATCATCGACGACATCATCGAGGAACAGATCCGCATGGGGGGCGATGTGCGCATCCTTCCCAACGGGCTCCTCGGCGAGTACGGCGGCATCGCCCTGCTGTTGCGGTACTGACCTTGCGGCAGTGAGCACCGCGCCCATGTACCTTCGGGTGCATGGGCGCGCGCCGTTATATGGTCGTTGTGGTGGCCTGCCTTCTACTCGGGGTGGCGCAGGGCCAGCGCTCACAGGAGTTCCTGGTGACCCTGATCAACGGCCGCACCCTCTCCTTCGCGCTTGATGAGGACTGGACGCCCGAGGTGCGCCAGGGGCAGATCGTGTTCCGGCCGGCCGTGCGCATCCTGGCCATGGACGTGGTGCTGATACGGCCCTTCGCGCCGAACGATGTCAGCGGGTTGAAGCTGGTGAAGCTTCTATCGCGCACGCGGGGCGCCCAAGGCGGGTCCGTGCAGGTGTGGGTGGAGTTCGACCCGCTGCGACCGGATGCGCCGGTGGACAACGCCACAGGGCTGGTACAGGTCGCTCCACAGACCTGGATCAGGCCCGAAGCGTTCCGGATGGTGTTGGAATGACCGCCCTGCTCAGTTGAGCACGATGTCCACGCGGCCCACCGGCGGCGCCTCCACCACACGCAACGCCTTGCTGTAGCTGAGGATCGCGGCGATGGTGCTGGGACGGGGACCGGGTTGGAGGTCGAGGGTCATGCGGGTGGAGCGGCGGGAGACAGCGCGTTTGCGCGGGGTAGTGTGGGCCATCAACAGGGTGGTTTCGTGCTAATGGAACGCCGCCCCGCCCCTGCCTATTGCACAGCCCCCTGAAAAAGGCCGACCCCGGCTTACAGGCCGGGGTCCGCGGGGCATCGATCTGCCCGGGTGACCCTTTCGGGTCGTGTAGGAGGCGCTCAGGCGCGCTCCAGGTGGATATCGTGCTGCTTGATCATCTTCCGCATGTTGATCAGGGCGTAGCGCATGCGCCCCAGTGCGGTGTTGATGCTCACGTTGGTGTGCTCGGCGATCTCCTTGAAGCTCATGTTCAGGTAGGTGCGCATGATCACCACCTCGCGTTGCTCCTCGGGCAGGTGGTCGATCAGCTTCCGCACGTCGTCGTCGATCTGCACGTTCACCAGCTGCTGCTCGGCGTTCTTGCCGGGCTGGGCCACCGTGGCGAACACGTCGTGGTCGTCGTTGCCGCGCACCAGCGGCATCTTCTTGCTCCGCCGGAAGTGGTCGATCACCAGGTTGTGCGCGATGCGCATCACCCACGGCAGGAACTTGCCCTCCTCGTTGTACTTGCCGCCCTTCAGGGTGTGCACCACCTTGATGAAGACCTCCTGGAAAAGGTCCTCCGTCGCCTCACGGTCGCGGACCATGAGGTAGATGTGCGACCACACCTTGCGCTTGTGGCGCTGGAGCAGCATTTCGAACGCCTGCTCGTTGCCCTGGATGTACAGGTTGACGAGCTCTGTGTCTTGGAGCACCTTGGACAGCATGACCTTACCGTTTTGGTCCGAAGAGGTTCTAGGACTTCGGGGGTAGAGGTCGCGCTATGGGCTGTCCGGTTAAGTGGGTGGGATGGATCCCGTGGTGCTGACTTGAACGCTAGAAGGACGTCGTCTGTTCCAGTAACGCTGCCCAGATGTGGGTATTGTGCACGGGAACGAAAAATCCTGCGTTGACCCAAAGATAGTGGTGAACGGGGCTCCCGGCGCACGCCGATGGCTAATTTCGCGCCGCCTTTGCCTGCCCCTCGCAACACACGGAAGACCCCCAAGTCCGCCAAGCCGGCGGAAAGCCCGTCCATGAACGGGAACGAAGGGGTACGCCCCGCCCCCACCGGCCTGATCCGGGTGCAGGGGGCCCGGGTGCACAACCTGAAGAACATCGACGTCGACATCCCCCGGGGCAGGCTGGTGGTGGTGACCGGCCTCAGCGGCAGCGGCAAGAGCTCCCTGGCCTTCGACACCCTCTACGCCGAGGGCCAGCGCCGCTATGTGGAGAGCCTCAGCAGCTACGCCCGGCAGTTCATGGGCCGGCTGGAGAAGCCCGATGTGGACCGCATCACCGGCATCAGCCCGGCCATCGCCATCGAGCAGAAGGTGCTCACCAGCAACCCGCGGAGCACCGTGGGCACCAGCACCGAGGTCTACGACCACCTCAAGCTCCTCTTCGCCCGCGCCGGCCACACCTACAGCCCCAAGAGCGGCCTGGAGGTGAAGCGCAACACCGTGGAGGACGTGGTGGCCGCCCTGGACGGCTTCCCGGCCGGCAGCACCGTGCTCCTGCTCTGCCCCATCCTGGTGCCCAAGGAGCGCACCCTGCGCGAGCACCTCGACGTGCTCCAACAACAGGGCTACGCCCGCGTGCACGACGGCACCACCGTGCACCGCATCGAGGATCTGCTGCTGGAGAAGAAGCTTGAGAAAGGGCCCTGGCACCTGGTGCTCGACCGCCTCACCGTGGAGCCCGGCAGCGACGAAACGGCCAGCCGCTGCGCCGACAGCGCGGAAACGGCCTTCTTTGAGGGCCAGGGCGCATGCGAACTGCTCGGCGAGGACGCCAACGGCCACCCGCGCCGCCTCGGCTTCAGCGACCGCTTCGAGCTCGACGGCATCACCTTCGAGCAGCCCACGCCGAACTTCTTCAGCTTCAACGACCCCGTGGGCGCCTGCCCGCAATGCGAAGGCTACGGCAGCGTGATCGGCATCGACCCCGACCTGGTGGTGCCCGACAAGAGCCTCAGCGTGTACGACGATTGCGTGGCGCCCTGGCGCGGGGAGAAGCTCAGCGAGTGGAAGAACGACTTCATCCGCGACAGCGCCGCCCGCGACTTCCCCATCCACCGCCCCTACCGCGACCTGAGCGCGGAAGAGCGCGACCTGCTCTGGAACGGCGCGAAGGGGATCTTCGGCATCCACCGCTTCTTCCAGTACGTGGAGGAGAAGAGCTACAAGATCCAGTACCGGGTGCTGGCCAGCCGCTACCGCGGCAAGACCGAGTGCCCCACCTGCCACGGCTCGCGCCTGCGCCCCGAAACGGCCTACGTGAAGGTCGGCGGCCGCAGCATCCACGAGCTCGTGCGCATGCCCGTCAGCGACTGCCTCGCCTTCTTCGACACGCTCGAGCTCAATGCCCACGACCAGCGCGTGGCCGAGCGCCTGCTGAAGGAGATCCGCAACCGCCTGCGCTACCTGGCCGATGTGGGCGTGGGCTACCTCACCCTCGATCGCCGCAGCAACACGCTCAGCGGTGGTGAGACCCAGCGCATCGACCTGGCCACCTCCCTGGGCAGCAGCCTGGTGGGGAGCATGTACATCCTCGACGAGCCCAGCATCGGCCTGCACCCCCGTGACACCCAGCGCCTCATCGGCGTGCTGAAGCGCCTGCGCGACCTGGGCAACACCGTGATCGTGGTGGAGCACGATGAGGAGGTGATGCGCGCCGCCGACCACATCATCGACATGGGCCCCATGGCGGGCTCGCTCGGCGGGCAGGTGGTGTTCAGCGGAACGCACGCCGAGCTGGTACAGAGCGACAGCCTCACCGCGCGCTACCTCACCGGTCGTGAACGCATCGAGCGTCCCGCCCGCCGTCGCACGCCCAAGGACCGCATCATCGTGCGCGGCGCGCGCGAGAACAACCTCAAGCACATCGACGTGGCATTCCCGCTGCACATGCTCACCGTGGTCACCGGGGTGAGCGGCAGCGGCAAGACCACCCTGGTGAAGCGCATCCTGCACCCGGCCCTGCGCCGCGAACTGGAGGGCTTCAGTGAACGGCCCGGTGAGCACACCGCGCTCGACGGCGACATCCACCGCATCCAGGCCGTGGAGCTTGTGGACCAGAACCCCATCGGCCGCTCATCGCGCAGCAACCCCGTGACCTACGTGAAGGCGTGGGACGAGATCCGCCAGCTGTACACCGAACAGGACGTGTCTAAGGTGCGCGGCTACAAGCCCGCCTTCTTCTCGTTCAACGTGGACGGCGGGCGCTGCGAGGTGTGCCAGGGCGAGGGAGAGGTGCACATCGAGATGCAGTTCATGGCCGACATCAGCCTGCGCTGCGATGCCTGCCACGGCAAGCGGTTCAAGGAGGAGATCCTCGACGTGAAGTTCATGGGGCGCGACGTGGCCGAGGTGCTCGACATGACGGTGGACGACGCACTGGCCTTCTTCAAGCAGCATGAAGGCACGCACAGCGCCTGCCGGCGCGTGGTGGAGAAGCTGCAGCCCCTCCAGGGCACCGGGCTCGGCTACGTGAAGCTGGGCCAGAGCAGCAGCACCCTCAGCGGTGGCGAGGCGCAGCGCATCAAGCTCGCCAGCTTCCTCACCAAGGGGCAGGAGCAGAAGCCCACCCTCTTCATCTTCGACGAGCCCACCACCGGCCTGCACTTCCACGACATCGCCAAGCTGCTCAAGGCGCTGAACGACCTGATCGAGAACGGCCACAGCGTGCTGGTGATCGAGCACAACCAGGAGGTGATCGCCTGCGCCGACCATGTCATCGACCTGGGGCCCGAGGGCGGTGAGGCCGGAGGACGCCTGCTCTTCGAAGGCACGCCCGAGGAACTGGTGAAGCAGGCCGGTTCGCACACCGGCCATTTCCTCAAGGCCCACCTCGGCTGACCCGCAAGCAAAGAGGGCCCGCCGCCGGCGAGCCCTCCCGATCCCAACCCAAGGGATCACCGCAGCACCGTGACATGGCCCACTTCCGTGGTCCGCTCAGCGGCGCACGCCGGTCGATACGTGACGATGTAGTAATAGGTCCCATCGGGCACCGTGTTGCCTTCGTGGCGACCATCCCAGAGCTTGGCCAGCGTGGGGCTGGCGAACATCTCCATGCCCCACCGGTTGTAGATGGTCACGGATACGTCCTGCCGATCGCCGCACTGGGGCTCGAAACGGTCGTTCACACCATCGCCGTTCGGACTGAACACGTTGGGCACCAGCACCGTGAAATCATCGGGGTCGTTGACCACCAGGGCCTCACCGGACCAGGTGCACCCGTACTGGTCGACCACGGTGAAGGCATACGTACCGAAGGCGTTCACGGTGATGGACTGCGTGGTGGCGCCGGTGGCCCAGGCATAGCTCTGGCCCTGCAGCGGGATGGTGAGGGCCACCGGGTCCCCGGGGCAGGATTCGACCGTGCTGCCCAGCGGACCAGGGTCGGGCGAGTAGCCCACCACCACCGAATCGGTGGCCACGCAGCCGCCGAGCGTCACCGTCACCCAATACGTATCGGCCTGCGAGACCGTGATGCTCTGGGTGGTCTCGTTCGTGCTCCATGCATAGGCGGCTCCGGCCAGGCTGGCCGTGAGCGTGGCCTGTGCCCCGGGGCAGATCACCACGTCCGGTCCTGCACTGATCGCGAGGCCCTGGGTGAGCGTGACAGGCTGCACCACCGAGGCGGTATCGCCGCAGAGGGTGTCGATCACCGTGAGCGTGACCTGATACGTGCCAACGCCCGTGTACGCATGCACCACGGACGGACCGCTGAGCTGCGTGCCATCGCCCATGTCCCAGTTGCTGATGAGCCAGGTGCCCGGCGTGGTGTTGTAGGCCGCCACCTCAAGCACGGTGCAGTCCGAGGTCTGCGCGATGTTGAAGGTGGGCTGCAGGGAACCGGGGGCGTTGATCACCAGCGGCACGTACATGGTGTCGGCCACGTTGCAGGTGCTGCTGTCGATGCCCACGAGCATCACTTCGTACTGGCCCGGGGCGCTGTACGTGTGCTGTGCGTTCTGCGTGAAGACCTGGGGCGAGCCGTCACCGAAGTCCCACACCCAGTACTGCGCATTGCCCGTGCCGGTGAACTGGATGTCGGCCGGGGCGCAACCATAGGCCACGCTGGCGCTCGCGGTGGTCTGCACGCCGGCCTGCTCGAAGTCGATCTTGAACACACCGATGTCCCAACCCGATGGCTGCTGGTTGCTATACGCCCCCGGCGTAGTGGGGAATCCACCGCTGGTGCACACCGCTTGGTACACGATGCCGTTCGGGTCGAAACGGCTGGTGCCACCGTCCACGTGGCCGGCGCCCTGGTAATACGTTCCATAGTTGAGCGCGGCCATGTCAGGCGCGAAGACTGCGAGGTAGAAGCCACCGCTGGGGTACAATGCGTTGGGCGTGGTGGGCGGCGAACCCGAGATCGAATAGCCCGAGAAATAGATGTTGCGGCATACGTCCACCAGGAAGGCCACCGGCACCATGTCGGCCCCGAAGGTGGTCTGCACCTCCAGGTTGCTCAGGGCCGCGTTGAACTTGGCCACGTAGGTGCCACCGGCCTGGTTGAACACACCGGACGGCTGCGGGGTGAAGCTCCCCGTGCTCTGCCCGAAGATGTACGCCTTGCCGAAGATGTCGAGCTGCAGGAAGAAGGCCTCGTCGGAACCGCTCGTGCCCCACAACGTGGAGGCGATCAGGGTGCTTCCGTTGGTGCTGAACCGGCACACGAAGGCGTCGTGGCCACCGCTCGGGGTGGTGCTGTAGGCTCCGGTGGTCGTGGGGAAGCCCGTTCCATCGGTACCACCGCATACGTAGACCGAACCGTCCGGGGCGATCTTCACCCCGAAGGCCATCTCCCCACCGCTGCCGCCCAGGTAGGTGCTCCAGTTCAACGCCGAGCAGAAGGGGTTCAAGCTGAACACCACGCCATCCTGATCACCGCCGAGGGTGGATTGATAGGCCCCCGGGGTCACGGGGAAATCGGACGACTTGGTGCAGCTGCTGATCACGGCGTTGCCCGCCGCATCCGCGATGATCTCGCCACGGAAGTTATCGCCATAGTTGAAGGTGAACGAATTGCGGCCGTCCTCCCCGCTCCCGCCGATGTACGTGGAGCCGATGAGGATGGTGCCCGTGGGGTCCAGCTTGCTCACCACGATGTCCTCCGTGCCCCAACCGCTGCCATTGAACGTGGCATCGAAGGCGGTGGCGGACACCGGGTAATCCGTGGAACCCGTCGACCCGTACACCCAGAGGTTGAACTGATCGTCCACCACAAGGCTGTGCGGATACTCCGCATCGGAGCCACCGAGGTAACATCCGAAGAGCAGCGTACTGCCATCCGGGCTGAGCTTGCTCACCGCGATGTCGGTACCGCCGCCACCGTATACGGATTGGAAGGCACCGGGCAGCGTGGGATACCCCTGCCCGAAGCAACGCGCTCCGGTGTAGATGTTGCCCTGTGCATCATAGGTGGCGCTGTGCCCATAGTTCTGCGTGGTGCCGATGTTGCCCGTGCCGCTCAGCGTGCTGGCCACCAGCACCGGGTCGATCACGATGGGACGCGTGCGGTCCGCGCCGGGCAGCTCGAAGCCGAGCACATCGCCCTTCAGCACGTAGCGGCAGGCAACCGGCTCCTTCGCTCCATCGGCATACCAGGCCACGGGGCGCAGCTCCTTGATGGGTCCGAGGGAGGTCTTCAGCACCAGGTCGCCTTCCGCGTTCAACGACAGGCCCTCAAGCCCCTCGTATCGCAGGCCGATCATGCCCGCATCCGCTCCGGCGGCAAGCTCCAGGTCGTACTTGAACGAGCCTTCCTTCCGGTACAGGCGCATGTCCACACCGGGCCAGAGGTCGTCATAACGCATCGCGTGGTACTGCGGCACGCGCGTGCGCCAAAGGGAGGCATCGTTGCCAAGAAAGTAGTTGGTGGTGTTGGGGCCCGCCTTTTCACCGGCGATCGCACCCGGACGCGCGCCCTCGAAGTGCACGCGCCAGGCATGTCCGCTCAGCATGGGAACGCCGCCATCGTGCATCGCATCGTGCAGCACGTCCGCGAAATCGGGCTGAAGCATGCTCCAGGTGAGCGCGTTCCGCTCAGCGAACAGGGTCACATTGCCCGCTTCCGCCTTGAACAGGAAGGGGTCCTTCCACTGTCCCTGGTTCGGAACGAAGGCCGGTCCGCCCTCCGTCGCCGCCTGCACTCCCATCGCCCCGAAAAGCACGGGTACGAACAGGCCCTTCCTCACACGGTCCATCATTGCCATGGTCGGTTCGTTGTTATCGGTGATAGCCTTAGCGCAGCACGCTCACGTGACCCCGCGCGGTGGTGAACACCGCGTCCTGGCACACCGCGTTGTACTTCATCACGTACACGTACACATCCTGCTTCACGGGCTGCCCGTTGTAGGTGCCGTCCCATGGCTTCAGCAGGCTGTTGGTGCTGTAGATCTGCTCGCCCCAGCGGTTGAAGACGGTGAGCTCCACCTCCTTCTCGCCGTAGCCCGTCACCGACCAAACGTCGTTGAGGCCGTCACCATCGGGGGTGAAGGCGTTGGGCGCGTACAGGCGTGCATCGCTGTAAAGGGGGTCCACGGTGATGGTGTCCACATAGGTGCAGCCCTGCATGCTCACCACCGTGAAGATGTACTCGCCAGGCCCCACGACATAGGCCTCACGCTCGCTCGAGCCGGTGTTCCAGCTGTAGCTGGTGCCCTCGATCGGCACGGAGAGCACTAGGTCCTCGTTCGGGCAGGCGCTGAACCGCGAGCTCAATTCCAATACTGGCGCCTCCACCACGTCCACCGTATCGGTGCCCGAGCAGGTGCTGGTGGTTACGGTGAGCACGTACTGGCCGGGGTCCCACACGTTGATCACGGGCATGGGCTGGCCGGTGCTCCAGAGGTAGGTCGCGCCGTTCTGGCTGCTGGTGCCGTCCAGCGTGGCCACCTGGCCGGGGCAGATCACCGCATCACCTGCGATGGCCACGGGGATCGTGTTCTCCACGTTCACCACCAGGGTCATCTGGTCGTTCTGCCCGCAGCCAAGGTCGGTGACCGACAGGGTGACGAAGTAGGTTCCGGGCGTGTTGTAGGTGTACGAGACATCAGTGGTGGTGAGCACGGTGCCATCGCCCATGTCCCAGCTGTAGCTCACGCTATCCCCGGTGCTCTGGTTCACCGCCTCCACCTGGAGCAAGGTGCAGTCACCGGTCTGCGCCAGGGTGAAATCGGCGACCACGGGCACGAGCGGATCCACCACCAATGTGGCCGTGGCGGTATCGTTGGGAGAACAACCGAGCAGGTCGCTCACCACCAGCGTCACCGTGTAGGTGCCGGGGTTCGTGTAGGTGTGCGTGATGTTCGTGTCCGTCACCAGGGGCGATCCGTCGCCCAGGTCCCAGCTGAAGCCCATGAAGGTGCCCACGCTGGTGTTCTGCCCCTCGGCCACCAGTTGCGCACAGGCGAAGACCTGGTCGATGGTGAACGCGGCCTCCACCGGTTCCGTCGGCTCCACGGTCACCTGGGCTGTCGCCGTGTCCGCCTGGTTGCAGGTGTTGGGGTCGTTGGCGATCAAGGTGATGGTGTAGGTGCCCGGAACGGTGTAGGTGTGGTTCACCGTGGTGGTGGCGAAGAGGTTGCCATCGCCCATGTCCCACTGGTAGCTCTGGGGGCCCGGGCCGGTGCTCGTGTTCGTGGTGGCCACGATCAGGTCGCTGCAATCGGGCAGCTGGCTCACGGTGAACTGCGCCGCGACGGTATCGGGCGGAAGAACGGTGAAGGGAATGGTCAGTGAATCCGGCTGGCTGCAACCGGTGGGGTCGTAGGCGAGGAGCTCCACATCATAGGTCCCGGGACCGGCGTAGTTGTGCACCACGTTCGTGTCCGTAAGGAAGGTGCCATCGCCCATGTCCCAGATGAACGCCAACGGCGCGCCCGTGCTGAGGTTGGTGGTGCTCACCTGGATCACCGTGCAATCCGTGTTCTGCACCATGGTGAAATCGGCGGTGAGCGGCTGCGCCTGGCCGATCGTCACCGGGAAGGTGATGGTGTCGGCGAGGTTGCAGCTCAGCGAGTCGAAGGCGATGAGCGTGACGGTGAAGGAGCCCGGCGTGGTGTACACGTGACTCGGCGCATAGCTCGTGTCGAGCGGACTGCCATCGCCGAAGTCCCACACCCATTGGTTCCCCGTGCTGGTGTTGAGGAAGTCGATCTGGATCGGGGCGCAGCCCTGGTTGAGCGTGCCTGCACCAGCCGCGTTCACACCGGCCACCTGGAAGTCGATCTTGAACACGCCGATGTCCCAGCCGCCCGGGTAACTGCTGGAATAGGCGTTGGCCGTGGTCGGGAACCCGGAGACCGTGCACACCGCCTGGTAGATGATGCCGTTGCTGTCGAAGCGGCTGGTGCCACCATCCACGTGACCGGCGCCGTCGTAGTAGGTGCCATAGAGGATGCCGGCCATGTCCACGTCATAGGCCGCCAGGTAGAACCCGCCGGTGGTGTAGAGCGCACCCGCCGTGGTGGGGAACCCACTGGCGCTGTAGCCGCTGATGTAGATGTGCTTGCACACATCCACCAGGAAGGCGACGGGCACGCAGCTGTTGCCGAAGCCGCCCGCATTCCCCACGGTGCTGGTGAAGATCGGGGCCGTTAGCGCGGGGTCGAGCTTGGCGATGAAGATGTCGGCCCCGGCGTTGCCGTAGGTGCCTGCAGGCTGGATGGTGAAGCTGCCCGCATCCGACTGGCCATAGATGTACACGTCACCGTCCACGTCCACCTGCAGGAAGAAGGCATGCTCCTCGCCCGTGGTGCCGAAGAAGGTGCTGTGCGCCAGCGTGGACCCGTTGTTCGTGAGGTGCACGATGAAGGCATCGGCGGCACCGCCCTGGTAGGCGGTCTGGTAGGCACCGGCCGTGGTGGGGAAGCTGGGCGTATCGGTGGAGCCGGAGACGAAGACCCCGCCTGCACCGTCGAGCTTGATGCCGAAGGCCATCTCATCACCGCTGCCGCCGAGGTAGGTACCCCACAGCATGGTGCTCATGTTGGGGTTCATGCACACCACCACACCGTCCTGGGTCCCACCGCCATAAGCCGTTTGCAGTGCCCCTGCCGTGGTGGGGAATCCCGTCCCCTGCGAACAGCTGGCCACGTAGGCGTTGCCCGCCGCGTCCACGATGATCTCGCCGCGGAAGCTGTCGCCGTAGTTGAAGGTGAAGGAGTTGTTGCCGTCCGCCGAAGCCCCACCGAGGTAGGTGCTGCCGATGAGGGCCGAGCCCGCGGCGTTCAGGTGCGTCACCACGATGTCCGCGCCCGTACCCCCTCCGAAGGTGCCATCGAAGCAGCCCGCGGAAGTGGGGTAGTTCGAGGAGGACGATGTACCGTACACGTACAGTTCCTGGTTGGCGTTGACCACCATGCTGTGCGGGTACTCCGTGCTGCTGCCCCCCAGGTAGGTGGCATAGATGAGCGTGCTGCCGTCGGGGTTGAGCTTGCTCACCGCGATGTCGGTGCCACCACCGCCGTAGGTGAGGTCGAACGCGCCGGGCGTGGCCGGGTATCCCTGGCCGAAGCAGCGGGCACCGGTGTAGATGTTGCCCGCATCGTCGTAGGTGGCGCTGTGGCCGTAGTTCTGCGTGCTGCCGCTGGTGCCACTGAGCGTGGAGGCCATGAGCAGCGGGTCGATGACCACGGGACGAGCGAGGTCGGTGCCCGGACCGAACGCGAACCCGACCTGGCCCTCGTTCAGGGTGAACCTGCACTCCACTTCGGCCTTGTCGCCATCGGCGTACCATGCCACGGGACGCATCTCGGTCACCGTGCCCACGCTCGTTCGCAGCACCAGTTCACCGTTCGCGGTGAGGGAGACGCCCTCCAATCCGTCGTAGGCGAAGGCCACGCGGGCCGCATCGGCACCG
This sequence comes from Flavobacteriales bacterium, assembly GCA_016788485.1. GTDB lineage: Bacteria > Bacteroidota > Bacteroidia > Flavobacteriales_F > PHOS-HE28 > PHOS-HE28. The sequence continues at coordinate 11,139 of JAEUSV010000058.1, read as the reverse complement.
GTCGCAAGCACCAGGTCGTACTTGAACTGCATCGCGTGGGAGTACATCCGCATGTCCACTCCCGGCCAGAGTTCATCGTAGGTCACCTCGCCATAGAGGGGCACATGGCCCGCCCACCTGTTCGGGTCGTTGCCGATGAAGTAGTTGTGGTAGGCCGTGGCGCGGTCGGCGGCCATCATCGGGGCGGCGGCATCGGCGCCCACGAAGCGCATGCGCCAGGCATGCCCCTTCAGCACAAGGGCCTGCTGGTCGGCCAGCGACATGTGCGCCGCATCGTGCATCCGCTCGCCCGCATCGTCCTGCAGCTTGCTCCACATCATGCCGCCCTCTTCCAGGAACACGGCAAGTCCGTTGATCTCGGCCTTGTAACGCACGCGATCATCCCACTGGCCCTTGTTCAGGATGTACCGGATGCGGTCGTCCTGCGGCGAGCCCAATTGCTTCATGGCCGGGCCATGGTCATGGTCGTGCGCCGAAAGGGAAAGGGCCAGGGAAGAGGCTGAAAGGAGGAGGGTCCAGCGGCTCATGGGTTCGAAAGGGTTCGGGGGAATGACGCAGGCGCCCCCTTGGGCGTTGCCTGTGCTTCAAAGTTGATCCTCAGGCGGTTAGCAAGGCCTGGATCCCCGACGGAACGGGGGAACGGCCCGACGGGGCGGCCTACCTACCGGAACTGCAGGTCGTACAGGCGCTTGTAGGCCCCGTTGCGGGCCAGAAGTTCCTGGTGGCTGCCCTGCTCGATGATGCGGCCCTGGTCCACCACCAGGATGCGGTCGGCGTCCTGCACGGTGCTGAGCCGGTGCGCGATCACGATGCTGGTGCGGCCCTTGGTGATCCGGGCGGTGGCCTCCTGGATGAGCTGCTCGCTGAGGCTGTCCACGCTGCTCGTGGCCTCGTCGAGCACCAGGATCCGCGGCCGGTGCACATAGGCCCGGATGAAGGCGAGCAGCTGGCGCTGCCCCACGCTCAGCATGGCCCCGCGCTCCTTCACATCGGTGTCGTACCCGTCCGGCAGGCGCTCGATGAAGTCGTGCGCGCCCACGGCCTTGGCGGCCTCCACCACCGCGGCGCGCGTGATCGAGGGGTCGTTGAGCGTGATGTTGTTGTGGATGGTATCGCTGAAGAGGAACACGTCCTGCAGCACCACCGCGATGCTGCGCCGCAGCGAGGCGAGCTCGTAGTCCCGGATATCCACGCCATCGAGCAGCACGCGGCCCTTCTGGAACTCATACGCGCGGCTCAGCACGTTCACGATGCTGCTCTTGCCGCTGCCCGTGGCGCCCACGAGCGCCACCATCTCCCCCGCCCTGGCCTCGAAGCTGATGTCCTCCAGCACGAAGCGCTCATCGTCGTACGCGAAGGAGACCCCTTCGAAGCGCACGTCGCCGCGCACCTGGTCCGTGCCCCGTGTGCCGCCGTCGGCGATGGTGCTGTCGGTGTCGAGCACCTTGAACACGCGCTCGCTGCCCACCATGCCCATCTGCAGCACGTTGAAACGGTCCGCCAGCTGGCGGATGGGCCGGAAGAGCATGTTGATGTACTGGATGTAGGCCACCAGTTCGCCGAAGGTGGCCGTGCCCTCGAGCACGTCGCCCATGCCCCAGTAGATGAGCGCGGCCAGGCTGATGGCGCTGAGCACCTCCACCACGGGGAAGAAGATGCTGTAGGCGAGCACCGAACGGATGTGCGCACCCCGATGCTCCTTGTTGATGGCCTGGAACTTCCGCTGCTCCTGCTCCTCCCGGCCGAAGAGCTGCACCACGCTCATGCCCTGTATGTGCTCCTGCACGAAGGCATTGAGCCGCGCCACCTGCGTGCGCACGTCCTGGAAGCTCTTCTGGATGCTGTTCTTGAAGATGTTGGTGCTCCACAACAGGATGGGGATGGGCACCATGCAGAACAGGGCCAGCTTCCAGTTCACCACGAACATCACCACCACCACCACCACGAGCTTCAGGATGTCGCCCATGATCATGAGCAGGCCCTGGGAGAAGATGTCTTCGATGGTCTCGATGTCGCTCACCACGCGCGTCACCAGCGTGCCGATGGGCGTGCGGTCGAAGTAGCGCATGCGGAACCCCATGATCCGCGTGTACAGCGCGTTGCGCAGGTCGAAGGTGACGCTCTGCCCCAGCCAGCTGGTCCAGTAGGATTGGTAGAAGGTGACGGCGGCCTCGATGAAGAGCAGCGCGCTCACCACGCCCATCATCACATAGAGCCCGTTGCGGTCGCCGGTGAGCACGTAGCCGTCGATCATGGTGCCCATGATCAAGGGACGCACCACACCCAGACCGCTCAGCACGATGGTGAGCACAAGGCTCAGCCAGAACACGCGCTTGTATGGACGCACGAAGCCCATCACGCGGCCGAAGAGCTTGCGGTCGAAGGCCCTGCCCTTCATCGGTGCGCCGCCGCCCTCGCTCATGGTTCCAGGAAGGGATAGGTGACGTGCTCCAGGTACAGGCCGCGGGCCGGTGCGCTCTTGCCGGCCGCACCGCGGTCGCGCGCGGCGATCACCTCGGCCATGTGGGTGGGCGGCTGCTGGCCCTTGCCGATGCGCAGGAAGGTGCCGACGATGGCGCGCACCATGTTCCGCAGGAAACGGTCGGCGCGGATGGTGAAGGCGTACCCGTGCTCGGTGCGCTCCCAGGCCGCGTGCCGCACATCGCAGAGCATGGTCTTGTTGTCGCTGCCGGCCAGGCAGAAGCTGCTGAAGTCCTGCCTGCCGATCAGGGCCGGTACGGCGGCGGCCATCGCCTCCAGGTCCAGCGGCGGGCGCAGCTCGTACGACCGCCCTTCGAGGAAGGGGTCCTTGCGCTGGTTGATGAGGTAGCGGTAGCCACGCTCGGTGGCACTGAAGCGCGCATGCGCCTGGTCATCCACCGGGAACACACGGTAGGCCGCGATGTCGGGCGGTAGCAGGCTGTTCACGCTGTACACGAAGCGATCATCGAGCTCGCGCTCCTCGGGCAGGTCGAAGTGCAGGAAATACTGCGTGGCGTGCACACCGGTGTCGGTGCGACCACAGCCCACCACGAAGAGCTCGGGCAGGTGCAGGTTCACGCGCATGGCCCGCTCCACCTCGGCCTGCACGCTGGGCGCATCGGGCTGCCGCTGCCAGCCCCGGTACGCGGTGCCGTTGTAGGCGAGCTCAAGGAAGTAGCGGGGCATGGGCGGCAGGGGCCTGATGGGGTCCTGTTCACAGGAACACGCTTCAGGCGGGGCGCAAAAGTAGCGCGGCGGCACCGGGCCGATCGGCCGGGATCACCACCTTCGCCGGGCATGCCACGCATCGGCCTCCTCAGCGACACCCACGGCTGGCTCGACCCGCGCCTGCGGGAGCACTTCGCCACGTGCGACGAGATCTGGCACGCGGGCGACATCGGCAGCCTCGCGGTCACCGACGAGCTGCAGCAGTGGTTCCCCGGCAAGCCCCTGCGCGCCATCGTGGGCAACATCGACGATGCCGCGGCACGCCGCGTGTTCCCCGAGGACCTGCGCTTCGAACTGGATGGCGTGCGCGTGTGGATCACGCACATCGGCGGCCGCCCGCCACGCTACGACCGCAGTATCGCCGAGGCCCTGCGCAAGGACCCTCCCACCCTCTTCATCTGCGGCCATTCGCACATCTGCCTGGTCCAGTTCGACAAGGCCCTGAACATGCTGTACATGAACCCCGGAGCCTGCGGCCGCCACGGCTGGCACCAGGTACGTACCGTGCTGCGCTTCACCATCGCCGACGGCCAGCTCAAGGACCTGGAGGTGGTGGAGCTCGGGAAACGGGCGGGAGCCGTCGCCGGGGACTAGCGCTCAGCGCAGCCGGTCCATGCTCTTGATCAGCTTCTCATCGGCCTTGATGCCACGCTCGGCGAGGAAGCAGCAGACCATCACCAGCAGGGGCACGAAGAAGCCGGGCTGCAGGGAGGCCTCGACGGTGGTGTTGAGTCCCAGGTAGGCCTTCACGCTGGTGTGGGTGAAGAGCGCGGCCGCGAGCAGGCCGAGGGCGAAGACGTGGCCGAAGCGCAGCAGCCGCTGCTGGCGGGGGCGGTCCTTGAACAGCGCGATCACCACGCCGAGCAGCGCGATCAGCAGGCCGGCCACCACGTGCAGGGGGAACTTGAACGCCACATCGGGCACGGCCGCGCCGCTTCCGTCGTACAGCCCGGTGAGACGCAGGTCGAAGGCCTCGCCGCCCGGGCGGGTGTAACGCGCAAGGGGCAGGGCGAAGAGGAGGCCGGTGAGAAGGGCCCCGAGGGCCAGGAACACGGTCTGCTTGCGTTGGATCATGGCGGCCGCAAAGATGGGTGAGGGAAGGGTGCTTGCGGAACCGGGGGATCGCCTTAGGTTTGCCCCGTACTCCCCGGTGGGTGCCGATCGGTCCCGCCCCTTCCCCGAAGTCATTTCCTGAACGAACCGAAGCCCCCGACGGGCTTTCCCACAGGCGTACCGCACGCCTTTCCCTCATCCGACATTCCCTCGTCATGTACGAAAAGACCGCGCTGGAGAGCTTGAAGCTCGCCGAGCTGAAGGAGATCGCGAAGCAGTTGGGCATCAAGAAGGCCGACACGCTGAAGAAGCAGGACCTCGTGGCCCGCATCCTGGAGGTGCAGGGTGGCGGGGCAGCGCCCACCAACCGCCTCGATACCGACGACCTGGCCGCCATGGCCACGGCCGACGAGGCGCCGGAGCCCGAGCCCGACCCGGAACCCGAGCTTCCCCTCGCCGACGGGGATGATGACGAGGACGAGGACGATGAGGAGGAGGACGAGGACGGCGATGATGACGATGACGACGAGGAGGAGGAGACCGAGGCCGCGGAAGCCCGCCCCGCCCCCGCACAGCCCGTGGTCGAGGAGCGTCGCGAGCAGCGCCCGCCCCAGGGCGACGAGCCCCACCGCGACCGCAAGCGCGACCGCGAGCGCGAATGGCGCGAGCGCAAGGAGCAACGCCAGCGCGAACAAGGCCAGGGCCAGCCCCAGGCCGGTGCCGAAGGCCAGCAGCAACGCCGTGATGACCGGGGCGAAGAGCGGCGCGATGATCGCCGCAACGAACAGCGCGACAGGAACCGGGACCAGAACCGCGACCAGCAACGCGACCAGAACCGCGAGCAGCGTGACCAGAACCGCGACCAACAACGCGACCAACAGCGCGACCAGAACCGGGACCAGAACCGCGAGCAACGCGACCAGAACCGCGACCAGAACCGCGATCAGAACCGCGACCAGCAGCAGCGCCGCGAACAGCAGCAGATCGTGTTCGACGCCTTCGTGGAATGCGAGGGCGTGCTGGAGATCATGCCCGAGGGCTACGGCTTCCTGCGCAGCAGCGATTACAACTACCTCGCCTCGCCGGACGATGTCTATGTGAGCCAGCAGCAGATCAAGCAGTACGGCCTCAAGCTCGGCGACACGGTGAGCGGCTTCGTGCGCCCGCCGCGCCACGACGACAAGTTCTTCCCGCTGGTGAAGATCGACCGCATCAACGGCCGCGATCCCGAGTGGGTGCGCGACCGGGTGCCCTTCAAGTTCCTCACGCCCCTTTTCCCCGACGAGAAGTTCAACCTCACGGGCAAGAACCCGAACCTCAGCATGCGCGTGCTCGACCTCTTCTCGCCGATCGGCAAGGGGCAGCGCGGCCTGATCGTGGCGCAGCCGAAGACCGGCAAGACGATCCTGCTGAAGGACGTGGCCAACGCCATCGCGGCGAACCACCCCGAGGTGTACCTGATCGTGCTGCTGGTGGACGAGCGCCCCGAGGAGGTGACCGACATGGCGCGCAGCGTGAAGGCCGAGGTGATCGCCAGCACCTTCGACGAGCCCGCCGCCCGCCATGTGCAGGTGGCCAGCATGGTGCTCGAGAAGGCCAAGTGCCTCACCGAGTGCGGGCACGACGTGGTGATCCTGCTCGACTCCATCACCCGCCTGGCCCGCGCCTACAACACGGTGCAGCCCGCCAGCGGCAAGATCCTCTCCGGCGGTGTGGACGCCAACGCGCTGCAGAAGCCCAAGCGCTTCTTCGGTGCGGCGCGCAAGATCGAGAACGGCGGATCCCTCACGATCCTCGCCACCGCACTGGTGGAGACCGGCAGCAAGATGGACGAGGTGATCTTCGAGGAGTTCAAGGGCACCGGCAACATGGAACTGCAGCTCGACCGCAAGCTCAGCAACCGCCGCGTGTTCCCCGCCATCGACATCCTCGCCAGCGGCACCCGTCGCGACGACCTGCTGCACGGCAAGGAGGTGCTGCAGCGCACCTGGATCCTGCGAAAGCACCTGGCCGACATGAACTCCATCGAGGCCATGGAGTTCGTGAAGACCCGCATGGAAGGCACCAAGAGCAACGAGGAGTTCCTCGTGAGCATGAACGGATGATCCGTTCCATCGGATGAGGACCGCCTTCTTCGTCGCCCTGGCCGTGATGGTGCTGCGCGTGGGGCTGTTCTACAGCGGCCGCTCGCTCGACGGTCCCGACTTCATGTTCGTGCACCTCCTCGCGCTGTCGGTGATCGCCTTTTTCAGCGGCCACGCCCTGCTCGGCGACGACCGCACCGCCACCTTCCCCGCCCTGGTGAAGGCCGCCTTCGCGGCGTGCGCGGTGTACGCCCTGATGATGGGCCTGTTCATCTGGAGCTATTACAACGCCATCGACCTGGTGGAGTTCCCCGCCAAGATCAACGAACGCGTGGAGGCCATCGTGAAGGCCGGTGGCGACCGCATCAAGGCACGCGCCGACCTGGAGAAGGTGTTCAACCCCTTCGGCTACGCGTCCATCACTTTCTTCGCGCTGCTCTTCGCCAGCCTGTTGAACGCACTGCTCTTCAGCGCCGTGCACCACAAGCTGCTGCGTAGGTTCCGCTGAGGAACTACCTCGTTCCACATGTATGTCACTCCGGGCTCGACCCGGAGTCGCGAAGATCCTGAGCGAGCCAAGACGCCGCACGCAAGAGGCATGCACGCGACTCCGGCTCAAGGCCGGAGTGACAGCTCCAGGAGTGGCGATAGCGGTCAGGCGATGAACGCCTCGCTCAGGGCCTGAAGGTCGAGGCCGCCGAAGTTGCCGCTGCTCATCATCAGCAGCACACCGGGATCGGCCTGGGCCGCACGTACCGCGCCCATCAGCTTGATCGGGTCGGTGAGCACCTGCAGGTCGGTGCGCGCGAAACCGCGCTGGATGCGCTCGGGCGGGATCGGCGGCAGGCGCTTCAACTGCACCGCGTGCGGGTCGTAGAACACGATGGCCGCGTCGGCCTGGTCCATGGCGCCGGCGTACTGGTCGAGGAAGCCCTCGCTGAGGCTGCTGTACGTGTGCAGCTCCATGCAGGCCACCAGTTTGCGGCCGGGGAACTGCTCGCGCACCGCCTCCACCGTGGCCTTCAGCTTGCTCGGGCTGTGGGCGAAGTCCTTGTACACCACCTTCCTCCCCTGCTCGGCTAGCTTCTCCAGCCGCTTGGCCGCGCCGTGGAAGCTGCGGATGGCCTCAAAGAACATCGTGTCGCCGATGCCGAGCTGGTGGCACACGTGGCGCGCGCCCTCCAGGTTCATCAGGTTGTGCCGGCCGAAGACCTGCAGCGGCACCTCGCCGTGGGCGGTGAGCAGCAATGTGGTGCCGTCGTCGATGCGGTGCGCGGGCACGCCGTACGGGATGCGCGCGGCCTGCACCTCGGGCTCCTCCGCCACGCCCTTCACCTCCGCATCCTCGGCGCAGTACACGAGCTTGCCGCCAGGCTCGATCACGTGGATGAACTTGCGGAACTGGTCCACATAGCTCTCGAAGGTCTTGAACACGTTGATGTGGTCCCAGGCGATGCCACTGATCAGCGCGATGTCAGGCCGGTACAGGTGGAACTTGGGCACGGGCTCGAGCGCCGAGGCGAGGTACTCGTCGCCCTCGATGATGGCCACCTGGCTCGTGGGGCTCAGCCGCACCATGCAGTCGAAGCCCTCGAGCTGCGCGCCCACGAGGTAGTCGAACTCCACGCCCGCATGCCGCAGCACGTGGATGATCATGCTGGTGATGGTGGTCTTGCCGTGGCTGCCACCGATCACCACGCGCGTCTTGTCCTTGGTCTGCTCGTGGAAGTACGAGGGGTAGCTGAACACGGGGATGCCGAGCTCCTGCGCGCGGATGAGCTCGGGGTTGTCGGCGCGGGCGTGCATGCCCAGGATCACCGCGTCGATGCCGGCATGGATGCGCAGCGGGTCCCAGCCGAGCTTGTCGGGCAGCAGCCCCAGGCGGTCGAGACGGCTGCGGCTGGGCTCGAAGATCTCGTCGTCGCTGCCGGTGACCTCGTAGCCCTTCTGGTGCAGGGCGATGGCCAGGTTGTGCATGGCGCTGCCGCCGATGGCGATGAAATGGACCGTGTGCATGCTTGGCTCGCCCAAGCTTGAGCGAAGGCGATGGGGCGAAGGTGCGCTTGCGCATGTGCTCATGCGCCCATGTGCCCAAGGAATGCTTCAACGGGGGGGTGTGGGCAGCTGACAGCCGCACCATTAAGTTTACGAGATGAGCCATCTCAGGTCGCTGATCTTTGCCTCATGCGCAACATTCGTTCCCACCGTAGTACACGCTCAGTCCGTGGCGTATTGCCAGGACCTTCGGCACAAAGTGGATTCCGCGCTTTGGGGAGCGGATACAAGCCTGGCCCGGCAGTACTATGCTGAGCTCATTGAATGTCCGTCCTCTTCGATCCATGACCTGAGGATCGCATTTGAATTGGCGCTGGTGCAGCAGGACAGCGCGTCGGCAACGGACCTGTTCCAGCGCTGCATCATACAGGGCTGGACCATCCAGTGGCTGGCAGAACAAACTCCCGGCCTTAGACCTCCTTACAAGCAGTCCTGGATCGCATCCATGATGGATCGATATCCCACGCTCCTGCGCGACTCCTTTTCAGTTCTGGACACCGCACTGATGGGCGAGTTGGATGCCATGGCCAAGGAGGACCAAGAAGTCCGGCTGGAGCCCGCCTGTCAGAACCCGGATGAAACCCGGAACGACTTCTGCCCGGCGATCCAAGCTGTGGACTCCGCACACGACCTGCGCCTTCGGGCGTACATTCTACGGAATGGCCTGCCCGACCCTCATAAGCTCGGTCTATCCGTGGGCTCATTTCACCTTCTGCTCCTGCACCTAACGTACACCCGCGCCGGGGTTGGGGCATGGAAGTTCTATCAACCCATTTTGCTGAAAGGTGTTCAAGAAGGAACCTTTCCACCAGGCACCTATGCAATGCTCTTCGATGTGCACCAGGAACTTGTGCTCGGTCAGCCGACATTGTATGGGATGATCATCCGATACGATGAGCAAGCTGGCAGGCCCCGCATCCAACCCATCCTCGATCCCAAGGGCGTGGACCAAAGACGCGCAGCCATCAACTTACCACCGCTCAGCCATTGGGCCCGCGAAATGGACGTCCTGTTGCCGGCGGGGTATCCGTGAATAACGGTCGGGGATAGTCCTTTACCCCTAATCCATCAGGTCGGAAGGCCTTCATCACTGCAACCAGATCAGCGCATTCGCTCCTGAAAACCACTGATCACCGAAATAGGGATCCGTGGAAGTTGCTACCGCCGATGGCGATGAAATGGACCGTGTGCATCCGTGGCTCGCCGAAGCTTGAGCGAGGGCGATGGGGCGAAGATCCATGTGCGCACAGGGTCATGGTGCCCGTGCGGATGGAATGCTTCAACGGAGGGGTGTGGGCAGCGGCTACAACCAGATCATCGCCGTCACACCGAGCAGGTAGCCATCCCCGAAGTAGGGGTCGTCCGAAGGCGCCGAGGCGGTGCCCGAGGGTCGCTCCACCGTCACCGTAGGCACGTCCAGCGCCCAGGAATAGCCAGCTCGCAAGGCGAAGGACAAGCTTGGATCCGCGTGCACGAGGAAGGAAGCGCCGGCCTTGATGGAGCTGCTCGCCTCGGTGGTGGTGCGGTAGCCGCTCACGAACTCGTCCTCTTCCAAGCGACCGAACGCATGGTTCCAATAGCCCCAGGCCTGTACTCCGATGCGTTGCGTGCGCCATACGCGCACCTCATTGCCCACCGCGACCGTGGCCCCATCCGGACCGCCGCCCAGACCGAAGACCACCGCCGGGTTCACGGCGCGCCCCAGCTCCACCCCGCCCCCGATGCCGAAGAACCCGCCGGGCAGGCGGCTGCCGAGCACGAACTGGACCCAGGGCTTCGCACGGTGGTGCATTGTGCTGTCCGACTGCCCGCATACGCCGAACGGCGCGAGAAGGAACAGGAACATCAACAGGCGGACCATGGGTGTAAAGGTGGGCCGTATCGATGGAAGGCCGGTGGCTTCACCATCTTTGGCCTCATGGAACTCCACGTCATCGACACCGGTTTCTTCAAGCTCGACGGCGGCGCCATGTTCGGCGTGGTGCCCAAAACCCTTTGGAGCAAGGCCCACCCGCCCGACGAGAAGAACCTCTGCACCTGGGCCATGCGCTGCCTGCTCGTGGTGGACGGCGACCGCCGCATCCTCATTGACAACGGCATCGGCGACAAGCAGGACGCCAAGTTCTTCGGGCATTACGACCTGCACGGCGAGGCCACGCTCGAGGGGTCAATGAAGAAGCTGAGGCTCTCGAAGGACGACATCACCGACGTGTTCCTCACGCACCTGCACTTCGACCACTGCGGCGGCAGCATCGTGCGGAAAGGTGACGGCTTCGCGCCCGCCTTCAAGAACGCGACCTACTGGAGCAACCAGCACCATTGGGAATGGGCCACCAAGCCCAACGCCCGTGAGAAGGCCAGCTTCCTGAAGGAGAACATCCTGCCCATCCAGGAGAGCGGCCAGCTGAAGTTCGTGGACGTCGGGCGCACGGACCCGACCGCGAACAGCTACGTGAAGGACCTCTTCCCCGGCTTCGACGTGCTGGTGGTGAACGGCCACACCGACGCCATGATGATCCCGCACATCCGCTACAAGGGCCGCACCGTGTGCTACATGGCCGACCTGCTGCCGAGCGTGCACCACATCCCCCTGCCGTGGGTGATGGCCTACGACACGCGTCCGCTGCTCACCCTGCAGGAGAAGGGCGCCTTCCTGGAGCGCGCGGTCGACGGGGACTTCGTGCTGTTCCTGGAGCACGACAACGTGAACGAATGCGCCACGCTCGAGCGCACGGAG
>JAEUSV010000036.1 GCA_016788485.1 Flavobacteriales bacterium | reverse complement strand
AGGGTGCGCAGTTCGGAAAGGCCGCGCAGCTCCCCGATCCACTTCTTGTAGGCGTTGCTGATGCTCTTCTGCTTGTCGGCGTACTGGATGCGCGTGCGGTCGCTGGCGAGCATGGCCTGGTCGATCACCGCCAGGCTGGCGCGCCGCATCTGGATCTTGAGCGGATCGCCGGTTCCGGTGACGTACTCCACCGCGTAGCTGGTGAGGTAGCGCTGGGTGCTGCCGGGAAAGCCGAAGATCATGTCGAACTCGCCCTCCTTCACCCCGTCCATGTTCACCGGCAGGCTGTGGCGCGGCTTGAAGGGTACGTTGGTCATGGCGAAGTCGGCCGGCTTGTTGTCGGCGCCGGCATAGATGCGGAACACGCTGAAGTCGCCGGTATGGCGCGGCCACATCCAATTGTCCGTGTCGCCACCGAAGTTGCCGATGGAGCCGGGGGGCGCGCCCACGAGCCGCACATCGCGGAAGGTCTCGGTGACGATGAGGAAATAGCTGTTGCCGTAGTTGAAGGGGCGCACCACCGCGTTGTAGTGGGTGCCTTCGGTGGCCTTCTTCGCGATGGCCTCGGCGACCTTGGCGAAGGCCTCGCGGCGCTGCTGTTCGCTGAGGCCGTTCGGCAGCTGCTCCATCACCTGGGCCGTCACATCCTCCATGCGGATGATGAAGGTGGCCGCCAGGTTGTTGTTGCGCAGCTCATCGGCGCGCGTGGCCGCCCAGAAGCCGTCCTTGAGGTAGTCGTGCTCCAGGGAGCTGTGCTCCTGGATGGCCCCGAAGCCGCAGTGGTGATTGGTGAGGATGAGCCCCTCCCCGCTCACCACCTCGGCGGTGCAGCCTCCGCCGAAGAGCACGATGGCGTCCTTCAGGCTTGCCCGGTTGATGGCGTAGATGTCCTCCGCACTGATGCGCATGCCCATGGTCTGCATGTCGCTCTCGATGCCGCCGAGCAGCGTGGGCAGCCACATGCCTTCGGTGGCGCGGGCCGGGTGGGCGATCGCGAGGCTGAGGGCGATGGCCTGCCCGACCCTCCCCGCCTGGTTCAGCACGTTCTTCTTCATGCCCGCAAGTTGGCGACTGCGGGGCAACACACCAACCGTGCAACGCGGTCAAGGAGCGGGCACCTGCTCCTGGCCGGGGCCGGATGGTCGCTCCTTCTCCACCACCTCGGCGATGAAGATGGCCAGCAGCACGATCAGTAGCAGGACCAGGAAGGCTTTGGGGTCCTTGTACAGCGGCTTGCGGTGCAGGATGTCGCGGGCACGTTGATAGTTGTGCAGGAGCCTGCCGCTGTCCCTGTAGCGCAGGAGCTCCTCATCGCGCGGTTCGGCGCCACGGCCCTCGTGGGTGATGCGGTAGCGGGTGCTCATGGCCGTGGTGCAAGGTAGGTGCGGAGGGTGGCGAGCACACGGTGGGTGCGCATCTTGGCGGCATCCTCGGCGATGCCCAGCACGGCGCCGAGCTCCGCGAAGCTCATCCCGTCCATATAGCGCAGTTCGATCAGGCGCGCCTTCTCCTCCTCGAGCCGCCCCATCGCCAGGGCCAGCCTTCTCATGTCGTCGTCCCCTCCCGGAAGGCCCATCTCCTCCGAAAGCCCACGGACCTCCGCGTAGCTCATATCGATCACCACCTCCCGCCGCTTGCGCCAGTGCATCTTCAGTTCGTTCAGGGCGATGCGGTAGAGAAAGGCCTTGAACGGATAGCCGCGGGGCTCGTAACGCGGGAGGGCCAGCATGGCCTTCAGGAAGGTCTGTTGGGTGAGGTCGGCCGTGAGCTCCTTGTCGCGGGCGCGGCGCAGGATGAACCGGAAGATGGCCAGGAAATGGCGCTCATAGAGCGGTGCGAACGCTTCGGGCGATCGCTTCGCGGCCTGGACAAGGGCATCCTCCTCGCGGCTTTCCATGGGTTCCCGAAGGTGGTGAATGCCATCGGACCAGGAACGTAACGCCCTGACCCTGCGAAGGGTGGGTGTAACCATCGGTCACATGCCGCCGTTGAAACCCGCGGCCACGAATGGGTCTGGACAACCCACCAAAGGCCGAAAATCATCGACAAATGCCCGCTACTCTACGGCATTCCGGATCACGGTCGACCGCTGCGCACGGGCTTGCCCTTGTGCTGTTCGTACTTCTGCACGCGGTGGCGTCCGCGCAGTCACCCACCTGGAACTGGGCGCGCACGCTGGACGCCGGGCAAGACGAATACGTGCGGGACCTGGCCATCGAGCCCGCGACCGGCAACATCTATGCGGTCGGCTCCTACCGGTCCGCCACCGCATCTCCCGCACCTTACGGGCTACCCATCTCCGTTGGCGGCTCGGGTGATGCCTTCATCGCGAAGTTCGACCCGTCCGGCAATCTGCTCTGGAGCCGCAGCATCGGCAGCAGCCAGGAGGATGCCGCCATGGGTGTGGCCGTGGCCAGCTCAGGGCTTGTCGTGGTCACCGGCTATTACGGCGGTTCGCTTGCCGGATTCGGCCTCAGCAACAGCGGCAGCAGCGATGCCTTCATCATCGCCTACGATGCGACCGGAGCATTCCAATGGACTAAGAGCGTTCGAAGCCCCCAATGGGATGAGGGAACCGGCATCGCTGTTTCGGGCAACACCATCATCGCCTATGGCAGCTTCAGCCACCACAGCACACTGAGCGGGGTCCTGGCCATCGCCGGCCTGAGCACGGGACGGTTGTACGCTTACTTGAACGCATACGACCTGACCGGCGCGTTGCTTTGGTCACTTACGGGCCTCTCCAACGACAACGTCCTCACCGAGAGGATCGCCAGCGATGCCACACACGTGTACGTGGTGGGCAGTACGGAAGGGAACAGCTTCGGTTGGCAGAACAACATGGGTGTCACAAGCACGAGCGTAAGCACGACGAACATGGACGCGCTCTATTGCTCGGCGATCAGCCTCACCGGCACCCCATCGTGGACGCGGCTCATCGACAATCCCGGCGACTCGTTCGCCGAATGCAACGGGGTGGCGGTGGACTGTGGCGCGGTGTACATCACCGGGCACACGCACAACGGATCCATCTTCCCCGGTGGTGTGACGCGCACCATGGGCACCATGCATGACTACTGGTTCCTCGCTTCACTGAGCCGCAGCACCGGCACGACCAACTGGGTGAGGACCGCCGCGAGCAGCACCGATCATGGCGTGGACGGGTACGATGTCTCCGTGGGAAGGAACGGACAGGTGCATGTGGCCGGGTCCATGGATGGCACAGTGACCACCGACGGAGGCACCGTGATCACAGCAGGAAGTGACGCCGACATCTGCATCTCACGATTCAATCGGGATGGCACCGCGGTCTGGTATGATCGAGAGGTCAGCCCGGGCGATGAGTGGCCATTGGCCATTGCCACCGTGGGAGGGGGGAACCTCATCGTGGGCGGCTGGTATAAGGATGCCCTCACCTTGGGGGCTTCGAGCTATCCCGGGAACAACGGGATGAACATGTTCACGGCAAGCCTGAGCGATCCCGCTTGGGCGAGCGTATCGAACAACCCGGCCCGCTTCGCGCAACCAGGCCCGTTCTGCACCGGATCGGCGGCCATCGACCTCAACACCTACCTGGTGGCCTATGCCGACACGGTGACATCGAGCTCAAGCGTTACATCGCCGATGGATGCGACCGGCGCACCGAACAGCGCGGGGGCCTTCTTCAACACCTTGAACGGGTGGGTAGTGCTCGACCTCAGCGACACCCTTTACACCGGGGAAGGCGTGGGCCTTACCTGGCGGAGCCAGACCAACCTGCAGCAGGCCCGGATGCTCGTGTCCTCCTCCATGGACGGCATCAC
>JAEUSV010000106.1 GCA_016788485.1 Flavobacteriales bacterium | reverse complement strand
CGCCGGCGCGTGTAGCCCAGCATGTACACCGGCTCGATGCCGCTGCTGGTGCGGGTGAGCAGGCTCAGCGTGCCCGTGGGGGCCACGGTGCTAAGGCTGATGTTCCGCCGGCCATGGCGCATCATGCGGTCGTGCACCTCGGGCAGTTCGTCGCGCAGCATGGTCACGAACGCGGAGGTGCGTTCCACCGACGGATCGAAGGCCGCGAAGGGCCCACGTTCGATCGCCAGGTCGATGCTGCTGTCGAACTCCGCACGGCACTTGGTGCGCAGGATGTCCTCCGCCGCCTCGATCGCCGCATCGCTGTCGTACTTCAGGTTGAGCGCCGCGAGCGCATCGGCGAGCCCGGTGAAGCCGAGGCCCGTGCGCCGGCCCTTGCGACCGGTGTCCCGCAACAACTGCCAGGTCTCCCGCTCCACCTGCTTCACGCCCTCGGGCTCGGGGTCCTTGTCGATCTTCGCCAGGATGCGGTCCACCGCCTCGAGCTCCAGGTCGACCAGGTCGTCCATCAGGCGCTGCGCCTCGTAGGTGACGGCCGCGAACCGCTCATGGTCGAACCAGGCCCTGTCCGTGAACGGATCGTTCACGAAGCTGTAGAGGTTGATGGCGATGAGGCGGCAGCTGTCACCGCCCTGCATGGCGATCTCGCTGCACGGGTTGGTGCTCTCGTTGCGGAAGCCCGGATACACTGAACTGGTGGAGTAGCGGTGCTGGCGGTCCCACAGGATGATGCCCGGTTCGGCCGTGGCGTGCGCACAGCCCACGAGGGTCTTCCAGAGCGCGCGGGCGTTCACCGTGCGCTTCACCTGGGGCTCGGCGGCATCCACCGGCCAGCGCAGCAGGAAATCGCCATCGGCCTCCACGGCACGCAGGAACTCGTCGCTCACACGCACGCTCACGTTCGCCCCGGTGACCTTGGAGAGGTCCTGCTTGATCGTGATGAAGTGCTCCACGTCGGGGTGGGCGATGTCCATGGTGAGCATGAGCGCGCCGCGCCGGCCCTTCTGCGCCACCTCACGGGTGGTGTTGCTGAACCGCTCCATGAAGCTCACCGCCCCGGTGCTCGTGCGGGCGGCGTTGCTCACCGGCGCGCCCTCGGGACGCAGGGTGCTCAGGTCGAAGCCCACCCCGCACCGCCGCTTGAACAGCTGCGCCAGTTGCTGGTCCGTGCGGAAGATGCCGCCGTAGGAGTCAGGCGGCGAGGGCAGCACCACGCAGTTGCTCAACGAGGCCAGCCGGTAGGGGTCGCCCAGCGAGGCCATCACACTGCCTTGCGGCACCACGTCCCTGAACCCCTCGAAAAGCCTGGCGATGCGCTCCTCATCCAGCGGCATGCGCGCCCTGCCGTAGGGCGAGAGCAGGGCCATGCGGTCCTGCGTCGGGGTCCCGTAGAAGGCCTCGATGCGCGCGAACTCACGGGCCATGCGGCGGTGCATGTCGGCCGGAGTGCGTTCCACCAAGCGACCCTGGGCGTCGCGCAGCGCGTACTTGTTCACCCAGGTCGTTGCCGCGAGCTCATCACCGTGGAACGCGGCGAGCGCCGAGGCGAGCACCTCCTCCTGAGTGTACGTCGGTCGTTCAACAGGGTCGGACATGGCCGGGGCGGCGGTGGGGATGGTGGCGGGCATGGGGGTCGTGGAATGTCCGGCAAAACTCCCGGCGCCCCCTGCCTCGTTCTATGATACACATCATCTTTTTCGGATGGATCGTCAACAGCGTTACGAACGATCCTCACCAAGGTACGGCCGGTGTGCCTCGCCGACCGATGGAACGCCCCCAACAACAAAGGCGCCCTCGCGGACGCCTTTGCTGACTTTCACCCGGAACGGAGATCCCGATGGATCCTCCCCGACAGGGTAGGTTGAGGTCACTGCGGCAGCAGGACCTTGTCGATCACGTGGATGATGCCGTTGCTGGTGGGCACGCTCGCCACCACGTTCGCATCGTTGATCATGAGCTTGCCGTCCTTGTTGGAGATCTTCGCGTTCTTGAGGTTCACCATGTTCAGGACCTTGCCATCGGTGAGCTGCTCCGGCTTGAGGACACCCACCCACACGTGGTACTCCAGGATGTTCTGCAGGTCGGCCTTCTTCTCGGGCTTGAGCAGGCCCTCCACGGTACCGGCGGGCAGCGCATCAAAGGCGGCGTTCACCGGTGCAAAGACCGTGAACGGCCCCGCATTGCTCAGCACGTCGACGTACTCGGCGGCCTTTACGGCGGCCACGAGCGTGGTGTGATCCTTGGAGCCCACGGCCACCGCCACGATGTTCTTCTGGGATTGCTCGTCCACCACGGTGGACTGGCCTCCATCGGGCGCGGCGGCCTCCTGGGAAGTGGCTTCCGCAGCGGCAGGTTGCTCACCACCGCCACAGGCGGTGAACAAGGACAATGAAAGAACGGCCAACGGCCAGCTCAGGGATCGCAGGTTGGTCATGGTGGTAGGTTTCTTATCGTGGACTAATTTGTCCGGTGTCTGACGTTCATCACATGACCTTCATCACATCCGGACCTGCTTTTGCTCAGTCGCCCGGCAGGCTAGGGAAGCTCAATGGATGCCTTGAACGATCAGGGTCGCGGAGGGCTAGGGGAACCAAGGAAGGGCCGGATCAGAGGTCCTTCCGCCGGAACACACGGAACGCGACCAGCGCCGGCCAGGCGGCCCAGAGCACCATGAGCCCCAGGGCCAGCAGGATCCCTTGCGCCGAGCCGAAGAACCGCTGGTACACGGCGCCGCTGTAGCCCATCATCGCCGCGAGGTCCACACGCAGCATCACCGCGATCCGCGCCAGGTCGATGGGGTTCAAGGCGGCCAGCGGCACCACCCAGGGCTCGATGGGGCGGTCGCTCAAGGCGAACATGAGCGCCATGAGCAGCGCATCGTACACTAGCACGAACAGGAACCAGGTGACCAGCCCGATGCCCACCCCCCTGGCCTTGTCGCGCTGCGTAAGCGCCAGCAAGGTGCCCAGCGCGACGAACACGAGCACGAGCAGGGCATTGGCGGCGAAGAGCAGCAAGGACACCATGCCCGGCAGGTGAACAAGGAGTGGAAGGCCGAGCCCGAAGGCCAGCGCCATGAGCACGGCAGTTGCAATAGCCGCCAGTCGCCCCGCGAGGATGGCCGAACGCCGGATGGGCTGCACCGCGAGCAACTGCGTGAACTCCTGGGTGTCGTAGCTGTACACGATGGTGAAGACCAGGGTGACAAGCGGCACAAGCGCCAGGGTGACCTGCACCAGGCTCAGCATGGCCTTCATTGCATCGCCTTCGATCCGGAAAAGCCCTTCGGCCAGCACCAGCATGAGCACCGCGAAGGCCAGCACGAAGCGGTTGCGCGCCAGGTCCACCAGGGTGTACTTGTAGACCTTGGTCATGGCGTTGCGCTGTTGCTGAGCATCACCGGGAGCGCCTGCGCCAGGCGCGTGGCCCCGCTGCGCTGGAGGATCTCCTTCACCGGAAGGAGGAACCTGAGCCGACCATCCTCGATATAGGCGACACGGTCCGCCAGCGTCTCCACCTCCTCCAGCAGGTGCGAGGTGATCAGCACCGTACCTCCGTTGCTCCGCAGGGCGGCGGCCTGGTCCAGCACGGTGCGCGCGGAGAGCGGGTCGAGGCCGGCGGTGGGCTCGTCCATCACCAGGATGGACGGGCGTGAGCGGAAGGCGAGCACGGCGCTCACCTTCTGGCATGTTCCACCCGAAAGGGTCGACAGGCGCTTCTCAAGCTGTCTGTCCAATCCCAGCGCGCCCACCAGCGTATCATCCACCGTTTCGGCATCGAGCCCCCGGATGTCACGCATCATTTCCAGCAACTGTCCGATCGTGAGCGCCGGCGGGAACTGGGAGATCTGCGGCATGTAACCGATGCGCTGCCGGTATGCGGGGTCGGAACCCACCAGCTGCCCGTTCACGCGCACGGTGCCCTCCGAAGGGCGCACCAAGCCCAGGAGGCACTTGATCAGGGTCGTCTTGCCCGACCCATTCGGACCGATGACCATGACCACCTCGCCCTGGCGGAAGGCGGCATCCACCCCACGCAAGGCCCAGAGCGAGCGGTACCGCTTGCCGATGCCTTCGAAGACCACGCTATCCATGGGGGCGGCGCATCAGGGGCCTGTCGTCGCGCATGGCCTCGGGTGAAAGCGTGGGGATGATGCGTTCAGCCCGATCGAGCAAAGCCACGAACAGGCTTCGTGAAAAGACCATGGCGAAGGGCACGCGCTCCACGAGCAGCGCGAAGAAGCCCAGGGGCCGGTAGGGCACATCCCCCCGCCCATCGCGGTCCAGGTCGTAGCCCGTGTAGCGGTCCCAGTAGTTGCCGACGATGGTGTTCAGCAACAGCTCACCGTTGGTGCTCATGTCGAAGGTGTTGCCCTGGAAGACGTTGGCCTCGAACGTGCAGGTCATGGAGTTCGCATAGAGCCGCAACGCCCAGCCGTTGAGCAGAAAGGTGTTGCCCATGGCCTTGATCCGGTTGCACCCATCGACCAGCAAGGCCGTGGTGTTGTCCGTGAACACGTTGTCGCGGATCTCCCCGTCGTTGATCTCCTTCAGCAGCAGGCCGTAGGCGCTCCCTCCCCGGTTGCGGATGAAGCGGTTCCGCTGCATGTCGATGTGGTGGCTGAACATCACGGCCACACCGGCCCCGTTGTCCTCGAAATGGTTGTCGGCATAGGCATCCCGGTGGCTGAACATGAAATGCAGGCCGTAGCGCATGTTGCCCCGGCTGAGGTTCCCCTCAATGCGAGAATCGGTCACGAACTCGAAGTAGATGCCGTCGCGGTGGCGCTCCACGGTGTTGCGCAGCACACGCACCTCCTTGCACTTCCACAGGTGGATGCCGTTGCCCATCTGCTCCTCGCGCAGGTTCTCGCCCACGATCGTGTTGCCCTCCACGCGAGCATCGCTCACCCCGCTCAGGTAGATGGCGAAGAAGCAGCCCTCCAGGCGGTTGTTGAGCAGCGCGATGCGCCGGGCCTCCTTCACCTTGATGCCCGCGTTGTCATCGAGGTTGCTGATGCGCGTACCCCGGATCACCAGGCCCTGCACCACCACATCGCCCGACGTCACGGTGAGCACCTCGCCCTTGCGTTCGCCATCGATGCCGGCCCCGGGTCGCCCGATCAGCACCAGCGGCTTGTCCACGGTCACATTCCCTTCGCGGACCATGCCCTCGATCACGATGGTGTCGCGGGCCTGGGCCCTGGCGATGGTGGCCACGAGCCCTTCCCCTTTCCCGGCCACCACGGACCAGGTGCGCGCGGAAAGCATGCCCGGTGCCACCAGAAATGCCAGGCCAAGAAAGGCACGGAAAGCCATCATCGTCACTCGGTGAGCAGCTTGCGGGCGGCCGCCCAATCGAGCGGCTCTCCCCCATCGCGTGTGCGGGCCGCATCGCGATCGTCGGTGGTGGCGAACGCGGCCACATCACCGCGCATGGGGCTTCGGAAGGCCGGGCCGTGCAGGTAGTGCGCCGCGGTGGCGTCCAGGAGGATGCCCGGGTGCGCATGATCGCATACGTACCAGGCCTCCACCTGCCCTTCGGCCACGGTGCCCTTGGCCACGAACGGCACCATGCATTCGATGCCATCGAACACGTACTGGCGCCCCGATCGGGTGATGAGCGCAGCGGCGAAGCGCTGGTCCACCACGTTCATTCGGCAATGGGCGCATTCCGCCTTGCCATAGGCGATGCTGGGCTGCTTGGGTCCGCAGGAGACCACAAGCACCAGCACCAGCAGGGGGATGAGATGGGTGAGGATGCGTCGCATGGGCTCGTTCACTTCGCCGCGGCCTTCGCCCGGCGCCATTCAACAAAGTACACCAGCACGATGATCGCGGTGGCCGCGAACAGCACCCAGCCGCCCTCATCGGGGAGCGACCAGGCATCGAAGTTCAACAGCTGCTTGTGACCCAGCAGCGGCGGCTGGTAGGCCATGCCCTCCACCTTGATGGCGGCATGCGGATCCAGGTTGTGGCCGTAATCGTAGCCCCAGGACCACATGTCGTAGACCGCCCATGCGATGAAGGCCAGCAGGGCGGCGAGGAACCCGCCCACGGACCAGCGGCGACCCACCAGGGCCGCCGCAACGCCCACCGCGACCAGCGCAAGGATCACCTTCGGCAGGATGGTGAACTCCGGGAACATCTCGTTGTGGATCGTGGCCATGCCGATGTAGTGGTTGAGGCCGTTGATCTTCTCCACGTCGCCGCTGAAGCGGTCCGAGAAGATCTGCAGGTACAACCCCTCCGGGTATTGCGGTGCGGAGAGGTCGATGCGCCAGATGGGGCGCGTGTTCAGCAGCAAAAGTGAAGCGGCGGCCAGCGCCACCAGCACCCTGGAGATCGGCTTGATGCGCATGCTGTGGTCCTGTAATGACCTCGCCACCACCACGGCCCCGCGTGGTGCTGAAGCCGTGATGGTGGCGTGGGTCATGTTCGCTGGGATCGGTCGGCTCAGGAGCCGGCGTCAACGGACTTGGTCTCGCCCTTGAGCGGGATGTTGCTGTTGGCGGGGCTTACGCGGATGTAGCCCTGCATCTCTTGGTGGAGCGCCGAGCAGAAGTCGGTGCAGTAGAAGGGCTGCACGCCCACCTTGGTCGGCACCCACTTCAGGGTCTGGGTCTCACCGGGCATGATCAGGAGCTCGGCATTGGCCGCACCCTTCATCGCAAAGCCGTGCGGCACGTCCCAGTCCTGCTCGAGGTTGGTCACGTGGAAGTACACCTCATCACCGAGCTTCACGCCCTCGATGTTGTCCGGTGCGAAGTGCGAGCGGATGGTGGTCATCCAGATGTGCACCTCGTTGCCCTTGCGCTCCACCTTGGTCTCCTTTTCCCCCTTGGCCACGTACGGGTGCTGGTTCTCGTCGATCTTGAAGAACTTCACCTCGCGGGGCTTCACCAGATCGGCCGGGCAGGCCTGGGCGTAGTGCGGTTCGCCGGTAGTGGGGAAGTCGAGCAGCAGTTCCATCTTGTCGCCTTCGATGCTGTACAGCTGCGCGCTCTGGGTGAGCTCGGGACCGGTGGGCAGATAGCGGTCCTTGGTGATCTTGTTGTAGGCGATCACGTACTTGCCCCAGGGCTTGGCGCTGTTGCCGCCGGGCACGCACAGGTGGCCGATGCTGTAGTAGGTGGGCACGCGGTCCACCACCTCCAGCTTCTCCACGTTCCACTTCACGATCTCGCTGCTCACGAAGAAGCTCGTGTAGGCATTGCCGTTGGCATCGAACTCGGTGTGCAGGGGGCCGAGGCCGGGCTTCTTCACCTCACCGTGCAGCACGCTCTCGTACTTCAGCACCGGGATCCCGGCGAACTCACCCTCCAGTTCGTTCTTGGCAATGGCGTCCTGGATCTTCTTGAACGAGAACACGGGGATCAGGGCGGCGAGCTTGCCGCTGCCCACGATGTACTCGCCCGAGGGGTTCACGTCACAGCCGTGCGGGCTCTTGGGGCAGGGCATGAAATAGACGATGCCCGGGTACTCCTTGGGATCGATCTGGAGCACGTCCTCGTACACGGTCGACTCGGCGCTGTGGGTGCGGTCGTTCCACCAGTTACTGTAGTGCTTGCCGGGCACGCGCTTGCCCTTGCCCTCCTTCACCAGTTGCTCGGCCTTCTTCCAGTTGACGGCCATGATGAAGTCCTTGTCGCGCTGGCTGGCGTTCACCTCCAGCAGGCTGTAGGCCTGTTCGGTGTTGTAGCAGCTGAAGAAGAACCACCCATCGCTCACGCCCTTGCCGGTGCGGGCCAGGTCGAAGTTCACCCCGGGTGTCACGATCTGGAAGGCGATGCTCATGCGGCCCGAGGTATCGGGCTTGATGAAGGACACCGTGCCCTTGAAGTTCTCCTTGTAGGAACTGATGGGCACGTCGCGCTGCGCATCATCGCCCATGGGCACGCTGAAGCGCGTGCCGGCCACCACGTACTCGGTGTTGGGCGTGCTGAAGGGCGAACTGTGGTTGCCCGCGCTGTTGGGGATCTCGATGATGCTGTGCGTGCGGAAGGTGCCCAGGTCGATGAGGGCCACGCGCGGCGTGTTGTTGCCATTGATGAAGCACCAGCGGCCATCAGGCACCGCGTTGGTCTGGCTCAGTTCCGGGTGGTGGCTGTCGTCCCAGGGGATGAAGCCCGCGCTGGTCATCAGCATGCCCTTCGACTCCTCGCTGTATCCGTAGCCGCTCTCGGGGTCGACCGAGAACACCGGCACTTCGCGCAGCAGGCGTCCGCTGGGCAGGCCGTAGATGCCGAGCTGGCCGCTGAAGCCGCCGCTCACGAAGTTGTAGAACTCATCGTGCGTGCCGGGCTTCACATAGACCTTCGAGGCCGCATCACCGGTCACCACGGTCTTCGTGGTGTTCGGCTTGCAGCCCGGCATGGTGTTCACGAGCAGGAACACCGCTCCCGCCGCCCCCATCAGGGCGCCGGTCATGAGCAAGGGACGTTTCATCATGGACAGGTTTTGGTGGTGGTTGACTATTTGCTGGCTCAAAGGGTGCGCATGAACTCGAGCACCTGACGGCCCTCCTCCTTGGACAGGTTCTGGTTCGGCATGCGCACCAGGCACTGTTCAAGGCCCTTCTGCGCCTCGGGGTCGCTTTCGAGCATCACATCGATGTTGAGCATCATGTTCATGATCCACTCCGGCTTCCTGCGCTGGGTGATCCCCTTCCAACCCGGGCCCACCACCCTGTTCTCGCTGGTGCTGTGGCAGGCCTGGCACTTCACATCATACGTGGTCTTTCCCTTCTCCACCATGGCGTTGTCGATCTCGCCCAGGGTGATGTCGGCGGCCGTGATGAGTCCTGCAGCCGCACCTCCCTCGGCGGAAGGCGCGTTCTCGGGCATCTTCACCCCTTCGGGGACCTTGCGGGTCTCCTCGCCACCGCCACAGGCGGTGATCACCAGCGATCCTGCGAAGAGGACGGCCGCGGCAATGTGCTTCGTGTTCATGTTCCTTGGTGTTGGGATCGGCTATCGATCGCGTGACAAAAATCATCGGACCTTACGATCCGTATTATGACGTTTGTCACCTCCAAGGCCTAAACCGCCTGGATCACGCCAACGCGACGAACCCATGGCCCGCCCCTCCGCCTCCAGCCCCATGCGCGGCTGGTTCATTGCTGCGCTCACCAACCTTTTCGTGGCCGCCTGCATTGGCCTGTTGCTGCGGGCGGTGTACATCTGGGAGATGCCCTTTGTGCGGTTCAAGCCGTTGTTGCACGCCCATTCGCACGTGGCCATGCTGGGCTGGCTCTTCACCGCGCTGGTCGTGTTCCTGCTGAAGGACGAGACGGCCGGCGGCCCCTCACGCAGAAGCCTGCGTCTGCTGCTGGTCGCACAGCTCGCCGTGGTGGCCATGCTGTTCAGTTTCCCGATGCAGGGCTACGGCAGCGTCTCCATCCCTGCTTCGTCGGCGCATCTGGTCATCAGTTACCTGCTCGGCCAACGCGTGTGGGTGGCCACCAGGACCTGGGCGGCGGACGGCAGCCGCCTCCTCGCCCGCCTGTCCCTGATCATGATGGCCATCAGCACTGCGGGCATCTGGGCCATCGGCCCCATCCTGGCCAACGGACTGTTCGGCACCGAGCTCTACTACTGGAGCATCCAGTTCTTCCTGCACTTCCAGTTCAATGGCTGGTTCTGGTTCGCGGCGCTGGCCCTGTGGTCGCGCTGGGCCGAGACGCACGGCCAGCCGCGCCCCTTGGACCGGTTCACCATCCGCCTTTGGACGGCAAGTGCGTTCCTCACCTTCGCGCTGGCGATCGCCTGGAGCGAGCGGCATCCCGCCGTGTACGCCGTGAACTCCATCGGGGTGATCCTGCAGGCTTGGGCCGGATGGCGTACCTACAAGGCCATCCGCACGGGGCAGGCCATGCTGCAGTCGCGCGCGGCGCTCTGGGCCTGGCGGTGCGTCACCTACGCGCTCATTGGCATGGGCCTGAAGGTGCTGATGCAGGCGGCCGTCGCCGTTCCACAGGTCGCCATCCTGGCCTTCACCATCCGCAACTACGTCATCGGCTTCATCCACCTCAACATGCTTGGCGCCATCAGCCTCATGTTGTTCGCCATGGCACTGCTGGAGGGGTGGTTCATCTCCACGGCCCGCACCGCGAGGATCGGCCTTACACTATTCACCAGCGGTGTGCTGCTGAGCGAGGTGGTCCTGTTCGCCCAGGGCACGCTGTGGTGGTTCGGCCTTGGCAACATGCCGGGCTACTACGGCCTGCTGGTTGCCGTGTCCGCCCTCATCCCATCGGGCGTGCTCGTGCTGCTGGTGCACGGCATGCGTGCGCGGGAAGCCGGCACGAGCGCGTCCTAATTCTTCTCGAAGCGCACGCTGTGCACCGCGCCGCCATCACCGGCGACCAGCACGTACATGCCCGGGGCCATTGCCGACACGTCGATGGTGCGGCCGTTCACAAGCACGGGTACGGCCCGGCTCATCACGTCGATGATCCGCACATCGGCCATGGTCAGACCGTCCGGCAGCACCACTTGGAGGACCTCATCGGCAGGGCTGGGGAAGGCGCGCAGGGCGGAGGATGCGGCCAGCTCTTCGAGGCCCACCGTGGAGCAATCGAGCGAGGTGGCGAGGCTGTTGTTGCGCGTGGTGATGAAGCTCTTGAGGCCGCGGATGGTCTGCTGCCCGCCACCGCCACCGCCGCCACCCGACACCGTGATGTCGCCCGCGATGTTCGCGGTGAACTGCGCCAGCGTGTACTGCTTGTTGGGGTCGGCCGCCACGTGCGGCTGGATCAGCGTGGCGATGGAGTCGATGCGTGGATCGAGGTAGGCATTGTTGAAGTTCTGGTGGATCTCGCAATACCGGTTCAGGTAGTCAAGCCGGAAGGCCTGCACCGCCATCAGGCGCGTCATCAGCGGGCGGTTGGTGGCCACATAGGTGGGTGAAAGGGTCAGGGCGTTCTGCCCTTGCGCCGGATAGCTCCCGAAGGCCATGTTGGCATCCCAGTGGATCCAATGCCACTCAAGGTTGGTGCTGTCGTGGTACAGGTAGTAGTTCCGCGCGCTCTGGATGTAGGAATCAAGGTTGCCGAACATGTTGTCCATGGCCAGCGAACGAAGCAGGTCGTTCCACTTCCAACGCGCCGGGAAATTCGCCTGGAGGTAGCTGTCGCTGGCGTTGTTGAGCATGTCCAACAGGTCGAGCAGATCGGTCCAGTCGTTGTCGCTCTCGTTGGTCTTCAGCTCGTAGCGGTCGTAATAGTCGGCCTGCGCGGTGCCGTACCACTTCAGGTCGGCCTCGGCCGTGCTGCCACCGCCGCCGCCGCCCATGCCGAAGTTGTCCGCGGCCTTGAAGAGATTGCCTGCATCGTCGTCGATGTGGCGGTCCAGGAACTCCTTGTCCACGGCCTCCACCATGTTGTAGAAGCCCCAGAGCGTGCCGTTCATGTAGATGTTGGCGTACTGCACCCGGGGAGCACGGATGCCCAGGTCCTGGCAGTAGTCGAAGAAGACCTTCTCGCGCATGAAGGTGGGGTCGCTCCAGCAGTTGTTGAAGTGCAGCTTGGTCATGCCGTGGAACTTCTGGTCAGCGAAGTCATTGAAGTCGAGCTTGAAAGACTTCTTGTTGCCCGGATGGCTGTAGCTGCTGTTCCCCTTCAGCGCCACCGTGACACTGTCGAAGGTGCGCGTGCCGGTCTGGTCGGTGATCGTCACGCTGCCCATGAGCTCCTCCCCCTGGTCGTTGTTGTAGTACGTCACCAACGTGGTCCAGAAGTTGGGGTCACTGAAGGTGAGGTGCACCTCGGCCACCTGGTCCACGTTGAAGAGGCTGTCGCTGGGGGCGGTCTGGGCGAAAAGGCCGCTGGCAAGGAGCAGGGAGGGCAGAAGGGTGCGGATGCGCATGGGGTGATCGTTCGCGGGATGGACCGCAAGTTGTGTTAAGACGGTGTTAAGCCCCAAGGGTTTGATCGGCCTGCCGGATGGAGCCGGCCAATACGCCGATGAACAGGGCGGTCACTGCACCGCGAAACGGATGCTTCCCTGCATGACACCTTCCTTGTTCACCCGCACAACATATAAGCCGCTGGCCAGTCCGGTCCTGTCCAACAACACCTGGTCCGACCCGTAACCGTTCATGGTGCGCAATACACGGCCCTGAAGGTCGATCACCTCCAACACATGACCAGGCGTCAGCACCTCACTGAACACGAGTCGGGCCTGATCCGTAACGGGGTTCGGAACCACCGCGATGCCGAGCTTGTGCTGCTCCTCAATGCCCACGGTGGTCAACTGGAAGGGGTCTGATAGGCTGACGCAGCCGAACGCGCTGGTCACCTCCACCGTGCAGCTGCCGTTCGTGGTCGGGAAGAACAGTTGTGCGGTGGCACCGGGCACGGGAAGACCGTCCAGGTACCACTGGTAGGCATCACCCTCGGTCGCCACCAAGGCCTGCCACCCCGAGGCCGTGATCACGGGTTCCCACAGCGCACAATCCACGAGCGTGGTTCGTGTGGTGTTGGTGACCACCGCAGGGTTCAGGTCAAAGAAGATGCTGGCGGTGTTGGTGATCTCCGTGAGGTGCGGCTGTCCGTTCACCAGGTCGATGCCGAACCGGAAGAAGCCCTGGCTGGCCGTGAAGCTGCTTCCGCTATCGGGCAGCTGGATGCCATCGAACCGCACCACCAGCTCGCGATCGGCCCCGATGATGATCTGCGTGGGCGTGTGGGAGTGGCCAAGCACTTGAAAGGTCGACAGATCGAGGCCTTCGTGCAGTCGATCGTTCAACACCACATCGATCGCCGCCGCGCTTCCGGTGTTCTGGAACCGGATCGTATAGTCCAGGTGCGTTGTGGAGAGCTCCACGGCACCCGCCTCGCCATAACCCGCCGGACTTACCTGCTTGTCGTTCGGATCATAACTGCAGGTCACCAGGCCGCTCCATGCGTAGGCGAATGAATCCACAGGTACGCCGAGCGCATCCTCAACCACCGCGACCACCGCATTGCTGAACGGGGCGCCCATGCTGGTGGGCGACGGCAGCACCAGCTCGACCGCAATGCTTGTCTGGCTGTAATACCCCAGGCTGTCATATGCCCAGCAATAGGTGTTGCCCGAAATGCTGATCGGCGGCGGTACGCTGTTGATGAACGTGTACAGGGTGTCCAACGACACGCAGAGGGTACCGCTCGGATCGGTGGTGCCGAGGTTCATCACGTTCACCCAGACCACGGTGGTATCGCCGCAGGGCCACTGGCTCCCCACGACGGAGGCGGCCAACAGGTTGGTGTCCAGGACCACATCGAAGCCAAAGTCGTTCCCAACGCTAACGGGGTTCAACGAAGTGATGTTGGGATGGTATGTCGCAGAATCCGTGGTCAGGCCCCACCACGCATTGGGGAGGATCACGCTCACCTCGTAGAGGCCCGTATCACAGGGCACGGTATACGCTCCAGATGGGTCGGTGATCGCCACACTGGCCACCGGGGCCACACCGACCTGCACGAACGGTAACGGCAGTTCACCAGGATCCCGGACCCCATCGGCATCGGCATCATGGAAGACGGCCCCATCGATGTGGTAGGGGCTGTTGAAGAAGTTCTCGGACCACCCCACGCTGAACGGACTTGTGTTCATGTTGGCCACCACTGCATCAGGGTCGCCGTCGCCGTCCGCGTCCGAGACCACCAGTTCTGAGGCTTGGTCCCCCACGTAGCTCGCATCGAAGGGGCTGGGAGCGCTGAAAGCGCCAGCGCCATCGTTCAGGCTGTAGCGAGCAGGGTTCCCGCTCTTATCCGCAAAGGCAAGATCCACGTCACCGTC
Organism: Flavobacteriales bacterium; assembly: GCA_016788485.1. Classification (GTDB taxonomy): domain Bacteria; phylum Bacteroidota; class Bacteroidia; order Flavobacteriales_F; family PHOS-HE28; genus PHOS-HE28. The sequence continues at coordinate 5,936 of JAEUSV010000106.1, read as the reverse complement.
GCTATCGAGATCAACGGCGAACAGGTCGGTCTCATCGACGTACCAGGGATCGATCGCCGTTCCCGCTGAAAAAGCCCCTCCTCCCATACCTTGGAAAATCCATACGCCTTCCCACGACGCGGACACCAGTTCAGGAACACCGTCACCGTTGGCATCGAATGCGACCGCGCTGGAGTTGCCTCCATTGCTCGTTGAGGTGAAGAAGACCTGCGGGGTGCCGAACTGCCCGCCACCGTTATTGGGCATCCACACGAACTGGCTGGGGGAACCGCCATGGCTGAAGACCGCATCGAGGTCGCCATCCCCATCCACATCGCAGAGGTCCACGTCATCAGGGCTGGATACCACAGCGATCTGGGTGGGATTGAGGAAGGTGCCAGAGCCGCTGTTCGTCCACCGCCTTACCTGCGAGGGATTGTATTCCGCGGTCATCAGGTCCAGATCGCCGTCCCCATCCACATCACCGAGCTGTGCTCCCGTGATCGTGGACGTGTTGTTGATCACCGTTTGACCCACGACGAGCGAACCGTTCCCGGTATTGAGAAAAGTCCGGATCACCTTGGTCTGGATGATGGTCACATCGATATCCCCATCACCATCCAGGTCACCCACGACCAGGTCCTTGGGGTTGTCCAACGTATCCAGCAGCACCACCTGCCCGCTGAAGGCACCACCTCCCCCCAGACCCCACCATACGGCCAGGCGGCCCGGATAACCCGTCGCAAGCACATCCTTGATGCCGTCCCCGTTCAGATCCGCAACGGCCACGCTGGAGGGTGTAGTGAGTCCTCCCGCCAGAAAGGTCGATCCGCCCAGGTTACCGGCCCCGTCGTTGGCCCACCAGATGGCGTTGCGTGTGGTCTGCACCAGGTCCGCATCCGCATCACCGTCCAGGTCGGCCGCGGCCAGCTGGTACACCTCCCCCCCCACCAATGGTCCCGCGTTGGTGAAGTTCCCGGCACCATCATTCACGAACAGGTCCGGATGGGACAACGAATACTCATGCGGCACAACGTCGAGGTCTCCGTCGCCATCCAGATCGGCGACCACATGGCCATAGTAGGTCGCGCTTGTGGTGGTGAACTGGAGCGTGTCAGCTGGCCCGAATTGGACCGCACCATCGTTCGCATACCAGAATGACCGCTTAAAGCCACCGGCCAGAATGTCCAGATCGCCATCGCCGTCCAGGTCGGCTGTGCTCATGCCCAGGATCTCCACATCGAACGGGAAGAGCATCACCGGAGCGGCGAAAACGCCCGGTGATGTCTGCTCGCTCCAGTGGCAACCCTCCACACTGTATGAACTGAAGAGCACGTCCAGGTCACCATCGGCATCCAGGTCGTCCACGTGCAGGTCCGTAATGGACCCAATTCCAGTGCTCACGGTGATCCGAGGTCCGAGCGTCGTACCACCCACGTTAGGCATCACCCAGAGGCTGTCGCCCCAATAATCGCTCTGGAGCACATCCGGATAATTGTCACCCGTGAGTTCAGCAACCACCAGGTCGCGGAGGTCGCCGAGCGCCGGCATCAGCACGTTCGCAGGCTGAAAGCTCGCGTTCCCGTTGTTCGTGTAGAGCAGGAGCCTGGTATAATTCTCAGCGACCAACAGGTCCGCGTCCCCGTCCTGGTCGAAATCGGCCGCTTCAATGAAGGTCGCATAGCCCGAAAAACTGGAACCATCGATCAGGATCACAGGCGCGTAGGACCCTTGGCCGTCATTACGCCACATGCCGACCCCTTCATCCGAACCACTGGCCATGTCCAGATCACCGTCACCATCCAGATCGACAATGACCGATGGCTCATTGTCCATGAACAGTGAATGCCCGGTGTACTCGATCGGCTGGATCGCGGAGAACTGGCCGTGCGCCATTGGAGCGAGGAACAGGGCGCAAATGGCGAGATGGAGTTTCCTGCGCATGGACACGGGGTTTCAGATGATAGTCGTTAAAGTTGAGAAAAGGCTGCTTCACGGCAACCTCGATCACACCACTGGCAGGATCGTTCCAGGGAACGGTGCTCACGAGCCGCTTTCCCAAATGACCTGCTCGCGGACTTCGCCGCGAAGCCTCGAACGCCCACCCACCCGTCACACGACCGCCAGAGGAGCCAGTCATCAAGAACCAACTGAAGGACAGCGAGCCAGTCCCACAGAGCGTGCATGCGAAAGGCTACCTGTGTCCCCTATCGCATGGCCGGTGAACGCGGCCTGGACAACGGCCGTCGTTGCGGGGTGATCGGGGGGCCCGGTTCCCTGGCGCGTTCGGCACGGGATCGGTACGGGCCGCACTACCTTTTCGCCATGTCCATCCGTGCCACCATCGCCTTCACCCTGCTGGGTGCGACCGCACAAGCCCAGGTCCCCGTGCTGCAATGGGGCCACCTCCTCAACGGCCCGGGCAACCTGTCCAACTACATCAACACCTGCGATGCTGTCACAACAGACCCCGGTGGCAACGTATACACCGTGGGCGCCTTCGCCAACAACCTCGACCTCATACCCGGCGGCGGTTCCTTCCTGGTGAACAGCACTGGCCAGACCGACTTCGACCTGTTCCTGGCGAAGTACGACAGCCTGGGACAGTTCCTCTGGGGGAAGCAGCTCGTCACGGGCTCCATCACCTACGCCAGTTGGATCGGGCGACAGCCCGGCGGGGATATCGTGATCGCGGGCTACCACACCGGCACCACGGACTTCGACCCCGGCCCAGGCAACGCGGACCTCACCGGCAACGGCGACCTGTTCTTCGCCCGCTACACGGACAACGGCGACCTGGTGTGGGCCAAGGTCTTCGGCTCGCTGAGCGGCGTGGATGAGATGCACGCGATGGCCGTGGACCCGCTCGGCAACATCTGGATCGCGGGCTCGATCAACGGCGACATCGACCTCGACCCCGGACCAGGCCAGGCCATCTACCCGTGCACCCCGGCCAGCCGCGATGGTTTCCTGGCGAAGTACGATGCCAACGGCGACCTGCTCTGGGGGCACACCTTCGGCAACACCTGGGGCGACGATACCAAGGCCATCGCCTTCACGCCTTCGGGCAACACCGTGCTCACCGGACGTTTCCGCACCAGCATGGACGCCGAACCAGGGCCGGGCACCACCGCGCTCACCCAGCTCGGCAGCGGCGAGGACGTGTTCGTGATCACCTACTCACCAACTGGACAAGTACTGGGGTCCTTCGTGTTCGGCGGTTCGGCCAGCTCCCAGGAACCGCTGGCCGTGGCGGTGGACGGCGCAGGGGCCATCTACGTGCTCGGCGAGCAATACGGCAACGCGGGCAGCTTCACGCCGGGCCAGGCGAGCGGCACCGTCAACCCCGGCAGCAACATGTGGGGCTGGCTGGCCAAGTACTCGGCCACGGGTACCTTGCTCTGGTACGACCTGTTCACCATAAGCGGTAGCAACGGACCGGGCATGATGCGCCTGGCGCTCGACAGCGATGGCGACCCTCACATCATCGGTGCCTCGATCGCGGGCTTCGATGCGGACCCCGGACCCGGCACCATCCCCATGGGCGCCGGCTACATCCTGAAATACGCGGCTTCCGATGGCGCGCTGGTCTGGGCCGTGAACACGGGAAATGGCAACGGGCAGTACCTGCGTGGGCTATGCATCACCCCGGGCGACGACCTGCTGGTGGCGGGCGGCGGCAACGCGACCTGGGCCTTCAATGGCCAGTTCATGGGGTCGGGGAACGTGGCCGTGCTCCTGCGCACCGGCGAATGCCTGCCACCCCAGATCATCACCGAGCCCGCCGTCATCAGCGACTACTGTGCACCGGCCACCGACCTGCTTGCCGTGGAGGCCCAGGGTACCTTGCTGCAGTACCAGTGGAGCATGAACGGCGCACCGGTGGGCACGGGCACCGACACGCTGCAGGTGGGGCCACTGTCCGTAGGCACCTATGCGTTCACCTGCGTGGTCACGGGCCTTTGCGGCGCGGACACCACGGTGGAAGTGGTGATGGGTGTCTCGCCCACGCCGGAACCCGTGATCATCGACTTCGCCGGAACGCTGACCTGCACCAATGCGACCGGCGCCTACCAATGGCAGCTCAATGGCGCGGCGATACCCGGCGCGATCGGCAGCACATGGATACCGCAGGCCAATGGCAACTACACCGTGCTCGTGAGCGACGGCCAATGCGTGGGCCTCAGCGACCCGTTCTTCTTTGGTGGCATCGGCATCCTGGAGCGCCCTTCGCATGCAGGCTGGATGGAGAGCACACCGGGCGCGGACCGTTTCACGGTGATCGGTGCGGAGACCGGCGCGGAGATCCGGCTCTACGATGTGTCCGGCCAGTGCGTGGCACGATGGCGTTCAGCGGGTGACCGCACCACCTGCTCCATCACCGGACTGGCGAACGGCGTGTACATCGTCAACGTGGCCGGGAGGTCGGCCAGGATCTTCCGTTAGTGCCCGGGTGCGATCTTCGCACCATGGTGCACGACAGGCTGTTCAGCGCCTTCCCCCCCGCCACACGGGAGCAGTGGGAGGCCGTGATCAAGAAGGAACTGAAGGACAAGGAGCTTGCCTCCCTCAACATTCAGATGGACGGCGCGGTGCTGCCCCCCTTCCACATGGCCGGCGAAGGCGTTCCGGGCGACGGTCGGCGCCGGGGCGTGAAGCGTGACGGCAACCCCTGGCGATGCACCATCGGAGTGGACGCCGCCGATACCGATGCCAACGACAAGCTGCTCGAGGGTCTCATGGGCGGTGCCGATGCGGTGGAGGTGTATGGAAAGCTGAATGGTCTTTCACCCGTGCTGGACGATGTGCTGCTCGGCGGCATCGACCTTCAGGTGGACGGGGAACCGGGCCTGCTCGGCCTGCTGCAGAAACGCGCCGAGGAGCAACAGGTGGCGCCCACCGAGCTCAGCCTCTGCCTGGGACTTCCGCACGATGCGGATGTCAGCGACCTGCAGGACCGCATCGCGAAGCACCCGCGCATCCGGCTCTTCAGCGTGAGCGACGGTGCTTCGCGGAACACGCAGGATGCCCTGCAACAAGGCCGCGCGCTGCTGCAGCGGATGCTTGACCAGGGCTACACCATCGACGACGCCTGTGCCCGCCTGCAGTTCCGCCTCCACCTCGGCGACGACATCTTCCTGGAAGTGGCGCGACTGCGCGCCTTCCGTGAGGCCTGGGCGGCCGTGGTGGACGCATTCACCCCCCAGCACGACTGCTCACACACCACCTGGATCCAGGCGGTCGTCTCCTTCTCCACTGTCACGTCGAGCGCAGTCGAGACGCGTACCATCTCCCCTTATGAGAACCTGATCCGCGCCACCCTGCAGGCCGTGAGCGCGATCACCGGCGGCTGCGATGGGCTCACCATCCCCACCCCGCAGCTGCCCGAAGGTGACGTGCTGGCCCGCCGCATCGTGCGCAACATCCACAACCTGCTCCGCGACGAGAGCTTCCTGGGACGTGTGGCCGATCCGATCGGAGGCTCGTTCACCGTCGAACAGCTCACCTCAACGCTTGTCAAGGCGCTGACCGACCGGGAAAGCGCTGCCCAGCCAGCAGCCAGCAGCCAACAGCCAGTGGCTGGGCTTCCCAACAGAGAAGAGATCCCCCTCAAGTCATTCTACACGCCCGTCGATACGGAGCAGCTCGAGCACCTCCACTTCGCCGCTGGCATCCCACCCTACCTGCGCGGCCCCTACGGCAGCATGTACGCCATCCGCCCGTGGACCATCCGGCAGTACGCGGGCTTCAGCACGGCCGAGGAGAGCAACGCCTTCTACCGTCGCAACCTCGCCGCAGGGCAGATGGGCCTCAGCGTCGCGTTCGACCTGGCCACGCACCGCGGCTACGATAGCGACCACCCGCGCGTGAAAGGCGATGTTGGCAAGGCCGGCGTGGCCATCAGCAGCGTGGAGGACATGAAGGTCCTCTTCGACAGCATCCCGCTGGACAAGATG
>JAEUSV010000151.1 GCA_016788485.1 Flavobacteriales bacterium | reverse complement strand
CCCAAGTCGCGGAAGCCTCGCGCGGTGGCTTGATAGTCCACGTCGATGAGCACGCCACCGAGGTCGAGCAGGATGGTATCGTAGCGGTGTTGCACGGGTATTTCTACCAGAAATGGGCGACGAAAATAGGCTTCGGCCCGCGCGGTCTATTTTCGCACCCGCTTGCCGTAAGGTGGGCTCCCGCTGCGTAGCGGGACGACCGGGCCTATAGCTCAGCGGTCAGAGCAGGGGACTCATAATCCCTTGGTCGCAGGTTCAAATCCTGCTGGGCCCACCTTCGCACGCTGCGCGTGCTTCGGCGGGCACAGCCCACGCTGATGTGGCCCGTTGTGGGGTCAATACGGGTTCACCGCGAGCACCTTCATGTGCAGGTCGTCGAGCAGGAAGCGCGCGTCGCGGTGCTGGTTCCACACGTAGAACTTCAGCTTGTCGCCGGGCTCCAGCGGTGGCACGGGGATGCGGTACTCGATATGCTCCCATGTACCATCGGCGGTGCCGGGTAGCGGGTTCATACGGAAGGGGTCGTAGAACGCGAAGGAGCCATCGGCATGCTCGATGCTGGTGACGCATTGGGCGCTGTGGCTGTCGCGTGCCGCGGCCTCGTAGCGCTCCATGGACACCTCGAGGTACAGCCACTGGCCTGTGGGCAGGTCGGCCGTGGTGGCCTCGAAAGTGCGGCCGAACTCGATGGCGGGCGTGAACACGCAGACGTGGTGCGGACTCTTCGCTTCGGGCCGCACCTCCACGGTGCCACCGTGCCACCAGCGCGTGTCGGTCTCCAGTTCGTCGCGCTCCTCGAGCACCACGCGCATGCCGTTGGGGTTGTAGGGAGGTGCCTGGTGGTTGCCGCCCAGCGCATCCTCATAGGCCGCACCGAAGCGCAGGAAGGTGGCGGCGTACTTGTGGCGGTCCATGCTCTCGTGGTGGATGATCTTCAGGTGGTACTGCGTGAACTGCACCAGGTGAAGGGCGATGCAGGCCGCCATGAACACCCGCGCCCACGCCCACCAACGCCCCGTCCACCCCTGCAGCACCAGGGCCAGCGGCAGCACCAGCACCGGATAGTGATCGATGAACACGCGGCTGCCGAAGCCGCTGCCGTAGTACCAGATCCACCATGCGCTGATCAGGTACACGTTCACCCCCCAGTACACCAGCGCGCCAACGGCGCGGATGCGGTCGCGCTTCCACAGCAGCAACACGCTCGCCGCGCAAGCCAGGAAGAAGGGCGTCCACAGGAACAGCCCGCGCCGGAATCCGAAGAGCACCTTGAACACCTCGGGCCTTCCCCAGTGGAAGCCTTCGCCGCGGTAGCCCCACTCGATCCAGTGCCCGGTCTGCGCATGCCACCACAGCGGTTGCAGCGCGAGCACGGCAAGCCCTCCGGCCAGTGCCACGAGCACGGTGCCGCGCGCGGCGAGCATGCGGCGCAGGGTGGGCAGCGTGTTAGCCCCGAGCACCAGGGGCACGGCCAGCAGCACGGTGGCGTTCACCGGGCGGATGAGGCCGATGAGCGCGGTGACCAGGGCCAGCGGGACCAGCCAGCGCACATCGGCCCCGTCGCCGAGCTTGCGGATGAGCAGCAGGAAGGCGCTGACGCAGCAGAAGGTGAACACGTGGGTCCATGCGGGCTGCTGGCTGGCGTACTGCAGCAGGGTGGTGCCCAGCCCCAGCGCGAGCACGAGCCAGGCGATCACCGGGTCGCGCACGCCCATGCGTGACAGCAAGGCGCGCAGCATCAGCAGCCCCAGCAGCAGGTAGACCCACACGCCCACGCTCACCGCCTTGTATTCGTAGGCGCTATGGCCGTCCCTGGGGGCCGAAGCGTCGAGCAGTGCGAGCCCGTGCCCGGCCGCCCACCACGGCAGCATCATCACCGAGGCCCCGCAGAAGTACTTGTTCAGCGTGCCGTCCGGGGTCTCGTGGATGAACTCATGCACGAAGGGCTCGTGTCCCAGGTCGTGGCGGATGAAGGTGGCGGTGAGGTAGCCGTAGTAGCCCTTGGCATCGCTGCGCACGATCTCCTTCCACCCCAGGCCGTCGGGCCCCTGCCACAGCCATTGCACGGCCAGCAGGGCCGTGATGGCAACGACCAGGGCGATGGCTGGGGTGCTGTGGCGACGCATGGCAGGTGCGAAGGTGCGGAGCCGGGGCCGAACCTGTGGCTGAAGGTCCACGAGCGGTCCGGCGCAGCGGGCTATCTTGCGCCGCATGCGCAAGGTCATCGTGACCGGAGGGGCCGGCTACATCGGTTCGCATACCGTGGTCGAACTGGCCCGGGCCGGTTTCACGCCGGTGGTGGTGGACGACCTGCGCAACTCGCACCGCAGCGCCCTCAAGGGCATGAGCGAGCTCATCGGGTCCGTGCCATCGTTCCATTCGGTGGATTGCCTGGACCTGGAGCGGCTGCACGAGGTCTTCAAGCTCGAGGGCGAGGTGCACGGCGTGATCCACTTCGCGGCGTACAAGGCCGTGGGGGAGAGCGTGGCGGAGCCGTTGAAGTACTACGAGAACAACCTGGGCTCGCTGGTGAACGTGCTGCAGGTGATGCAGTGGCGCGGCGTAGGCGCGCTGGTGTTCTCCAGCTCCTGCACGGTCTACGGTCAGCCGGCCCGCATGCCGGTGGACGAGGGCGCTCCGGACCATACGGCGAGCTCGCCCTACGGCTACACCAAGGTGGTGGGCGAGCGCATGGTGCGCGATGCGGTGCGGGCCAACCACACCCTGCGCTCGGTGCTGCTGCGCTACTTCAACCCCATCGGTGCGCATCCCGAGGGCCACATCGGCGAGCTTCCGATCGGTGCTCCGGGCAACCTGGTCCCCTTCCTCACCCAGACCGCCGTGGGCCTGCGCAAGCAGCTTGTCATCCACGGCAGCGACTACGACACGCCCGACGGCACCTGTGTACGCGACTACCTGCACGTGGTGGACGTGGCGCGCGCCCATGTGATGGCCCTTGACTGGATGGACCAGCAGGCGGCCCCCTTGGTGGAGACCTTCAACCTGGGCGCCGGTGAAGGCCGCTCGGTGAAGGAGGTGGTGGAGCTGTTCGAGGAGGTCTCCGGCGTAACGGTACCGAAGGTCTATGGCCCGCGCAGGGCCGGTGATGTGTCGGCCATCTGGGCTGACTCGTCGAAGAGCCGGCGTGTGCTCGGATGGCGGTGTGAGCACGACCTGCGCAGCGCCCTGCGCGATGCGTGGAACTGGCAGCTCGCGCTGCAGGCAACAATGGCACGGAAATGAGGTGGTCGTTGGTCGTGCTACTAGGCCTCGTAGGCCTGCCGCTGGTGGCGCAACAACGTGTGGAGCCCGCGTCCATCGCAGGCAAGATGCAGTGGTTCCAGGATGCCAAGCTGGGCATCTTCATCCATTGGGGCATCTACAGCGTGAACGGCGTTGACGAGAGCTGGTCCTTCTACAACAAGAAGATGCCCTATGCGGAGTATATGAAGCAGCTCGAAGGCTTCACGGCGAGCAAATACGACCCGACTGCATGGGCGGACCTTATCCAACGGAGCGGAGCGAAGTACGCGGTGATCACCACCAAGCACCATGACGGCGTAGCGATGTACGCCACACGCGCCACCCCGAACGTGGGCCACTACAAGTGGTCGCTTCCCGGGCCGTTGTCCGTGGAGCTCGCTTCTCCCGCCGGCCGCGATGTGGTGGCACCCTTGTTCACCGAACTGCGCAAGCGCGACCTCAAGTGCGGGGCCTACTACTCCCTCATCGACTGGACCGATCATGCCTACCCCGCGTTCATCAAGGACAGCGTGCGGTACGACATCAGGAAGGATGCGCGCAGGTGGAAGCGCTTCCTCACTTACTACCAGGCCCAGATCGACGAGATCGCCACGCAGTTGAACCCCGACCTGTGGTGGTTCGATGGCGACTGGGAGCACAGCGCCAAGGAATGGGAGGCGCCGAAGGTGCGGGCAAGCATCTTGAAGCGCAACCCGCAGGCCATCATCAACGGGCGCCTGCAGGGCTACGGCGATTACCAGACCCCCGAGCAGAACATCCCCGTGGAACGCCCCGACTCGCCGTGGTGGGAGCTGTGCATGACCATCAACGACAACTGGGGGTGGCAGCCGCAGGACACGAACTACAAGAGCACGCACGACCTCATCGCCATCTTCGCCGATGTGGTCTCGCATGGCGGCAACCTGCTCCTCGACATCGGGCCGCGGGAGGACGGCACCATCCCCCCGCGCCAGGTGCAGGTGCTCGAGGAGCTGGGACAGTGGAACGCCAAGCACGGTGAGGCCATCTTCGGCTCGCGTGCGGGCCTGCCGAACGGTCATTACTACGGTCCCAGCACGCTCAGCGCGGACAGCACCACGCTCTATCTCTTCCTGCCCCACGGAGGGTGCGGCAGCGTGGAGGTGAAGGGGCTCCACAACAAGGTGCTCTCCGCGGAAGTGCTGGGCCTTTCGATGCCCCTGAAGCACCGCGTGGTGGGCAAGATCAGTTGGAGCAGCGTGCCCGGACTGCTGTTCATCGATGTGCCGCAGGAAGCGTCGGACCCATGGATGACCGTGCTGAAGGTGAAGCTCGACGGGCCGGTGAGGTTGTACCGGGGGGAGGGCGGGTACTGAGCTTCAACCGCAACGGCGCTACGAGCGCTACGGAATGCAATGAGCGAGAACGAGATCGCTGAGGGCCTTGTGGAGGCTTCATTCAGGGTGCACCGCGAATTGGGTCCCGGTCTTCTCGAGAACGCGTACCTCCACTGCCTTGCGTTCGAAGCTGGTGAGCTGGGCTTTGCATGTGAGATGCAAGTGCCTCTTCCCTTACAGTATCGCTCCGTGAAGCTGGATGCGGGCTACCGCTTGGACCTGTGGGTGGAGCGAAAGGTCATTGTGGAGGTGAAGGCCGTGGACACCTTGCACCCTGTGCATTCGGCTCAGTTGATCACCTACCTGAAGCTCACCGGGAATCGACTTGGTCTTCTCATCAATTTCAATGAGAAGCTGCTGAAGAACGGTCTGCGACGCATTGCGAACGGCATGCCCGCATGAGCTACAATAGCGTTGCGTTCGTTGCGCCGTTGCGGTTGTTCACTCCCCGTACACCACGATCTCATCACAGAACAACCAGCACTGCCCCTTGCTGCCGTGCCACGCGGGCAGGTCGCCGAGGTTGCGGGCCGTGATGCGGAGGTAGCGTGCAGAGCGCAAGTCCCAGAGCGACATATCCGCCACCCTTGTTTCAAGTGGTCGTTTCTTCCGCGCATCGGAGAACTCGTAGATCCAGATGTCGAAGAAGTGGGACCCATCCACCGAGCCTTCGACCTTGATCGAATCCGGGTAGAAGATCCAGCTCTGTTGGTCCTGCAGAAATCCGGCTTGAACAGCCTGGATCAGCCGAACTTCCCCCAGGTCGATCGTCGCCACCATGTCCTTCCCGTACCAGCCCTGCCAGCCGAACTGGTAGTTGGTGCTTGCCGTGAAGCCGTCGATCAGCGCGTCAGGTCCACCACCTGGATAGCGATCATCCGGAGGTGTCGCGAAGGAGATGGTCTTGCCGACGGCCAGATGGGATCGTGCGCCGTTCTTCAGGTGTGCGCTGAACTCGGCGAGGTATTCGTCGGGCGTCAGCCGCGTCTCGTGCAACAGCACATGCCCGTGCTTCTTCGCGCGTGCCACGAAGGTCCCCAGCAGCTCCGTGTAGTACGGCTTCGCGCGCCAGTTCCCTGTGCTGTCCTGCTCGAAGAGCCCGTTCGGTGCATGCGGCATGGCGCGCGCGATCTCGAGCTCGGCGTACATGATCCCCAGCCGCGCATCCTCCACGCGCCACTGGTAGATGGTGTCCTCGTCCATCACCGCGGCCTCGGCGCTGTTGAAGAGCATCTTGTACTTCGCGAGGTTCGCCGGACTGAGGTAGCCGTCCTTGTGCGCTTGCGGGTGCTCATAGAGCGTGAGCGCCTTGCCGCTCCTGTCCAGCTCTTCCTCCAGCATATGCGTGTACCTGTCGAGGTAGGTACCCGCCTCGCCATAGAACCCGTCCATGAAGTGCGTGCGCAGCGAGTCCACGTTGAGGTCGGGGTTCCAGAGCAGCTTGGCGAGCAGGTAGGTGCGGAACTCGGGCATCTCACCGCCCGGCGACGAGAGCCCTTGCTCGAACATCATCGGCACGCCGTTGTCGCGAAAGAGCTGGAGGTTCGGCCCCAGCACCTTCCAGTTCGGGAAGGGCATCACCAGGTGTGAGAAGTTGATCACGTAGTCCCACACGATGATGTTGTGCGTGAGCGTGCTCCATTCGCGCAGATCCGCTGTGAAGGAGCCTGGTTGATCCCGCGACGCGATGGGCCGGCTGCGGTCCTCCTCGATGCTGCAGAGCATGATGTTCACGTTCGGCCGCGGCTTCGTCACCTTCGGAGCGGTGCGGCTGTACTGGTAGGCCAATGTGCTGATCACCTTGTCGGGGAAGCTGTCGGCCACGGCGTTGGCGAAGCGGAGGATGGTGCCACTTGGTGCGCCCTCGATGCTGTCGGTGCGGTGGCATTGCGCGCACTGGCAGTGGTTGAAGTTGTCCATCTGGCTCACGCTCCAGTAGCGCGCGGCGGGCTTGCGGGCCATCTTCGCGCGCAGGCTGTCCACGGTGATGCGCAGCACCTCCGCGTTGCTCAGGCACAGCTGATCGGGAACGCGGGTGCCGTTGCGCTCGGCGAAATACTCGGGGTGTGCATCGAACTGCGCGGGCGGGACGAAGCGGTGCATGGTGTGGACCCAGAGGCCCCAGTCGGGATCCTCGCTGTCGCGGGTCTTGATCACCTGGCGGATGCGGTGTTCCGCGGCGTAGGCGCCGTCCGTGGCCGGGTGGGTGAAGACCATCCGGAAGGCGAATGCGGGCTTTTCCTGGGCCACTGCACCAAGGGAGAGCAGAAGCGCAGCAGCGCCTGTCAGGACGTAGGGGATGCACTTCATTCAGAACCGCGGCGAATTCAGTGGCCAGTATTCCACCTTGACGACCATCAGGCCTGCGTTTCGCTTCGGCTGAGGTCGTGGCAGTTGGATGACGAAGTCGATCTTCTCCAGTCGAACAGGGAGCGACTTTCCGCTGGCGAGCAGGCTGGCTGACTTGACCTCGCGAACAGCCCACCATGGGAGACGGAGCTCTCCGGACGCATCAGGCTCCAGGAACAGGTAGGCCGTGCTTTTTCGGTCGCTTTTCGTTCCTCTGTATACGCCGGTACCCCCGATCACCTTGGGGTCTTCGCACGGCAGTGCCCTCGTTCCATACACCGCCTCCCCGTTCACCTTCAGCCATTCACCCACCTCCTTCAAGCGCACGTAGGCCGTTGAGTCCAGCTGCCCATCGGGCCCCGGTGCCACGTTCAACAGCAGGGACCCCCCTCGCGACACCACGCTCACCAGCGTGCGGATGATATCGTCGGTGGTCTTGTACTTCTCGTTCGGCACCCAGCTCCAGCTCGTGCCCATGGGCATGCAGGTCTCCCACGGCACACCGAGGTCCGCGTCGGGCACATGGCCTTCGGGCGTCACGTAGTTCTCGTACTCGCCGCCCACGGTGCGGTCCACCACGAGCAGCCCGGGCTGGTGCTTCCGCGCCATCGCGGCGATCCGCGCCATGTCGATGTCCTGGTCGATGAGGATCGCCTTCTGCCAGCTCACGTTCGTGTCGATGGTGTTCAGGGGCCGCACCTGGCCGCCATCGAGCCAGAGGATGTCCATGGGCCCGTAGCCGGTCATCAGCTCCTCGATCTGGCCGGAGGTGAAGTCCTTGAACTGTTGCCAGCGCTCAGGATAGCGCGTGGGCAGGTAGTTCACGTTGCGGTCCTTCGGCGGGAAGTAGGGCCACCAGTAGTAGGGGCTGTGCCAGTCGGGCTTGCTGAAGTAGGCGCCGGTCCACAGGCCCTCGGTGCGGAACGCATCGAACACCTCCTTCGCGATGTTGGCGCGCGGGTGGTCGTGGAAGGGGCACTTCGGGTCGGTGATGCGGTAGTCCGTGAGCTTGGTGTCGAACATGCAGAAGCCGTCATGGTGCTTGGTGGTGAAGACCACGTACTTCATGCCGGCGCCTTTCGCGGCCCGGGCCCACTTGTCCGGGTCGAACTTCACCGGGTCGAAGGTGGTCTGCAGCGCCTCGTAGTTCTTCACGTACTCATTGTAGGTGGTGCCGTGCTCGGGCCTCCTGCGGCACCAGTCCTCATCCTCGGGGCAGATGCTCCAGCTCTCCACCACGCCCCACTGGCTGTAAGGCCCCCAGTGCATCAGCAGTCCGAACTTCAGGTCCTTCCATTGCTCGAGCTTGGCGGCCACGGCCGTGTCGGTGGGTGCGACGTAGGGGGCCTGGGCCGACAGGAAGCCTGGGAGTGCGAGGACCGCGATGGATGCGAGGATGAGGCTGGAACGCATGCCTGCAAGTTATCCGCCGGGGCCGTGAAGAACTAGGGCCGGTCGGCATACCTCGCCCATGCGGTGCGCTTCCATCTTCGTGCAACAAGGTCCATTGCACATGAGCAACGCGCGTGGCGGCATCATGCCGATCATCATCCTGGGCATCCTCTTCTTCATCTTCGGCTTCGTCACGTGGCTGAACGGGCCGCTCATCCCGTTCCTGCGCATTGCATGTGAGCTCAACGACTTCCAAGCATCGTTCGTGCCTTTCGCGTTCTACGTCTCCTACTTCGTAATGGCGTTACCCTCCTCAGTGGTTCTGCGCCGCACGGGAATGAAGAACGGCATGGTGCTCGGCCTGTTGTTGATGGCAGCCGGTGCGTTCGGATTCATCCCGGCGGCGGAGACGCGTTCTGCGGGTCTCTTCCTCTTCAACCTGTTCGTGATCGGTACGGGCCTCGCGCTGCTGCAAACAGCGAGCAATCCGTACATCACGGTGGTGGGTCCGATCGAGAGCGCGGCGAAGCGCATCAGCATCATGGGAATTTGCAACAAAGTGGGTGGCATCCTGGCGCCGCTGGTGCTTGGCTCCTTGATCCTGGTGAACGCCGATCAACTGAAACTCGATCTGGCCAGTTTAGTAGGACCCGCACGTGAGGCCTTGCTTCAGGAGCGTGCGGCCCTCGTGGTGATGCCCTACATCGTCCTTGGGCTCTCCTTGCTCGTCGCCGCCCTATTCATCCGCTTCGCGCCTCTGCCGCCTTTGCAGGAAGAGAGCGCTTCGGCTCCGAAGGGGGAGGGCTCGGTGTTCAAGTATCCGCAATTGATGCTTGGTGTGCTGGCCCTGTTCGTGTACGTGTGGGCCGAGGTTTTATCGGGTGACAGCATGCCGGTGTACGCGGAGCGCCTGGGAACACCGCTCGATGTGGCAAAGCAGCTCACGAGCCTCACGCTCGTGGCCATGTTGGTCGGGTATCTGCTCGGCATCGCGTTCATTCCGAAGTACATCGATCAAGCGAAGGCATTGATGCTCTCGGCGATTGCGGGATCGCTCATCACTGCGGGCATTGCCTTGGTGGACCCGACGACCACAGCCACTGCTTTCGTGTTCGATGACCACCTGGATTTCCGCTCGGTGCAACTGCCTGTATCCGTCATTCTGGTGGCCTTATTGGGTCTTGCGAACGCTATGATGTGGCCGACGATCTGGCCGCTTGCTGTGGACGGGATCGGGTCGGCATTGAAGACTGGCAGCGCGTTGTTGATCATGGCGATCTTGGGCGGAGCGTTGGCGATGCCTGTGTGGGCGGCCATGGCGCACGACGGGTCGATCGCGTCCTCGCAGAACGCATATCTTTTGTTGCTGCCGTTCTACCTCTTCATCGGCTGGTACGCCGTGAAGGGGCACCGCCTGCGGAGCTGGTAGCGCTAGGGCGCGCAGAGCCGTTGGGTGGCGCTGAGGCCTTCGGCGCGCAGGTGCAGGAAGTAGCAGCCCGCGCTGGGCGCATCGCCCAGGCGCAGCACGGCCACCCCATCGCGCCAGCTCACCGCGGTCCGTTGAAGCAGGCGCCCGGAGGCGTCCACCAGGTCGGCCTGGCCTTCGCCCGAGGCTTCCTTTAGGTACACCGCCACCTCGGGCGCCGTCCACCAGGTGCAGGGTGAAGGGTCGTTGATGCGGGTCTCGGAGATGCTGGAGAGGTCCACCGGGGTGCGGCAGAAGGTGAAGGAGTCCACCGCCGTGATCGCGGTGCTCATGCTGTCGGTACGCCAGCCCTTGAAGGTGATGCACACCTGCGTGCCGTCATCGTCCACCTGCACCTCGCCGAACTGGCCATGGTAGAGGTCGGGGTTGGGGAAATGGCCGCCCTGGTCGAATGTACCGCCCTTGTAAGAGCCGCCCTGGGCGATGGCGGCCGCCTGGAACACGGGGTAGTCGTGCGGGTTGTTGGCCCCGGTGCTGAAGTCGGTGTTGCTGCCGCTGTCGATGGCGAGCATGTGCGCATCGCCGCTGAGGATGAAGAGGTCGGGGATGGGCGCATCGCGCAGGAAGTTGGCGAGGGCCTCGCGTTCCGCCGGCTGGCAGCCCCAGTTCTCGGGGTAGCCGATGCTGTTCCACGTGAGGGGGCTCACCCAGCAGGCCACGAGGCCGTGGTCGCGGGCGTAGAGGAGCTCGCTCTGCAGCCAGGTGCGCTGGAAGCCGTCCATCATGTGGGTGGCGTCCTTCGCGCTGCGCAGGTCGGAGAGGATGAAGCGCACGCGGCCGATGGTGAAGGCCTGGTGGATGGAGACGGGGTGGTGCAGCGCGTAGTGCGGCACGGAGCGGCGGTAGGCCTGTGCGGCGCTGGTGCGACCGATGAAGGTGGCGTCGCTGCCGTTGCCGCAGAAGTCGTGGTCGTCCCACACGTAGGCGATGGGCGCATGGCGCAGCAGGTCGGCGGCTGGGCGGCGCGTGAGCACCTGGTCCACGTAGGCCTGCTGGTGCACGTTGGTGTCGAGGCTGTTGGGGTTGGCGTAGTGCAGGTCGCCGATCTCCAGCAGGAAGAGCGGGTCGCGCGCGAGCATGGCCCACCACACGGGATGGTCGCTCCAGCTGTTGCACGAGCCGGCCACGAAGCGGAAGGAGAACGGACCTTCCTGCGGCGTGGTGAAGCGGCCGCGGTGAAAGGCGTTCGTATCCGCGGTGCCGTCGAGCGCGAAGCGGTAGTGGTAGGTGGTACCGGGCTGCAGGCCCTTGAGGCGCAATGAGGTGAACGCGCCGGTGGTGTCGCGCGGCACCGCGTTGGTGGGCAGCGGGCTCGGGAAGGCGGGGTCGGTGTCCACCAGCAGGCGCACCGAATCGACCGTGGCGCTGGCCAGGCAACGGACCTCGAGGGTGTGCGGGGTGAGCGCGCCGCTCCAGAAGACGTGCAGGCTGTCCTGTGCGCGGAGGGCCGTGCTCCACAGCAGGATCGCAAGGAGGGCGCAGCGAGTGATCAAGGCCCTGCCAAGTTACACGGGCCTACACGAAGCGCTCGGTGATCACGCAGCCGAAGGTGGTGAGGAAGCCGAGCGCGGCGCCGGCGTGGACCTGGGCCGGTGTGTGGTCGCTGATGAGGAGGCGTGCGGTGCCGAGCGCGCCGGCGGCGAGGATGGCCGGCGCCAGTTCCACCGGTTCGAAGCTGCGGTGCAGGAGCAGCAGGCCCGTGAGCCCGCCGAGCAGGCCGCCCATGCCCACCAGGTGCGCGCTGATCTTCCAGCGGAGGTTGATGAGCAGGGTGAGCAGCAGGGCCGCCATGCCGCCGGTGAGCAGCGCCAGCAGCGCGGGGTCCTGGTCGTTGCGGCGCAGCAGGTAGTAGGCCATCGCCTGGTAGAAGAGCGTCATCACGTACGGCGCCGTGCGTTCCTGCCGGTTCGGCATCGCGGGGTCGGTCACGAGGCCGCTGCGCCACAGCAGCGCGATGCTCATCACGGGGAACACCACCGTCATGACCGCCACCATGCCCAGGATGATCCAACGGCCGCGCTCATCGAGGAAGAACGAGGTGTGGACATCGAGGGAGAACGCCAGCGCCAGCGCGTACACCGGCATCAGCAGCGGGTGCAGCATGATCGAGAGGGCGAGGGCGAGGGGGCGCATCGGACAAGCTTCAAGCTTCAAGTCACAAGGGACAAGTGACAAGTGTCAAGTCACAAGTGTCAAGTATCAAGGGGACAAGGCCTTCCTGTCGTCAGTGGTACGCACGTGTTGTTACTTGTCACTTATCACTTATCAGAGTTCCTTTCTCAACCGGGCGACCGGGATGTTCAGCTGCTCGCGGTACTTGGCCACGGTGCGGCGCGCGATGTTGTAGCCCTTGCCCTTGAGCAGCGCGGTGAGCTCGTCGTCGGTGAGGGGCTTGCGTTTCTCCTCGGCGTCGATGGCGTCCTGCAGGATCTTCTTCACCTCGCGCGTGCTCACCTCCTCGCCGCTGTCGGTGGTGAGGCTCTCGCTGAAGAAGTACTTGAGCGCGAAGGTGCCGTAGTTGGTCTGCACGTACTTGCTGTTGGCCACGCGGCTGATCGTGCTGATGTCGAGCCCCACCTTCTCGGCGATGTCCTTCAGGATCATCGGCTTCAATTTCGTCTCATCGCCGGTGAGGAAGAAGCCGCGCTGGTGCTCCATGATGGCCTCCATGGTCACCAGCAGGGTGTTCTGGCGCTGCTTGATGGCATCGATGAACCACTTGGCGGCGTCGAGCTTCTGCTTGATGAAGACCAGCGCGTCCTTGGCGTCCTTGTCCTTCTTGTTGCGCTGGTACTCCTGGATCATCTCGCGGTACTGGCGGCTGATGCGCAGCTCCGGGGCGTTGCGCCCGTTGATCTGCAGCTCGAGCTGGCCGTCGATGGTGTTCACTTGGAAATCGGGGATGATCTCCTGCACGGGCTTGCTGGTGTCGCGCGCGGTGTTGCCCGGCTTGGGGTTCAGGTGCGTGATCACGTCGATGGCCTCCTTCAGGGCCTCCTCGTCGATCTCCAGGCGCTCCAGGATGCGGTCGTAGTGCTTCTTGGTGAAGGCATCGAAGTGCTTTCCGATGATCTCCTGCGCGGTGCGCACGTCCACCGCATGGGGCAGGCGCTCCAGCTGCAGCAGCAGGCATTCGCGCAGGTCGCGCGCGCCCACGCCGGCGGGGTCCAGGGCCTGCACCTCCTTCAGGGCCTTCTCCAGCTCGGCCTTGTCGGTCATCACGTTCTGCGTGAAGGCCAGGTCGTTGACGATGGCGTCGAGCTCGCGGCGCAGGTAGCCGTCCTCGTCGAGGTTGCCGATCAGGTGCTCGGCCAGCAGTTCCTCGCGGTCGTCGATGTCGCGGAGGGCCAGCTGGGCGCGCAGGCTGTCCTGGAAGGTGGTGCCCCCGGCCAGCGGCATCTCGCGGTCCTCCTCGTCGGGGCCGCTGTTCTTCACGGCCAGCTTGTAGTCGGGGGTGTCGTCGTCCTGGTAGTAGTCGCTCAGGTCGAAGTCGTCGCGGTCGTCGCCCTCGCCCTCGTCGCCGCTGTCCACGGCCTGCTCCTCCACGGGCTCGTCCTCGTCGTGCTCGTTCCCCTCCTCCAGGGCCGGGTTCTCCTCGATCTCCTGCTTGATCCGCTGCTCCAGCTCCACGGTGGGCACCTGCAGCAGCTTCATCAGCTGGATCTGCTGGGGGCTCAGCTTCTGTTGGAGCTTCTGGTATAGGCCTTGTTTCAACATCGCGGTCCAAAAATACCGTGCACCGCGCAGGCGGGCGCGCGGCGCGCACCACCCCTGTTCAAGGCCCGTGCCGAACGGGGAAGGTCCTGAGGATCAGCCCTTCGCCGCCGCGGCCACCATGGCCTTCACGGTCTTGGGCGCGTTGCCGATGAAGAGCTGGTCGCCCACCACCACCACGGGCCGCTTCAAAAAGGTGTACTCCTCCAGGATGTACTTGCGGTAGTCCTTCTCGGTGAGCGTCATGGTGTTCAGCCCTAGGGCGCGGTACTTCAGGGCCACGCGGCTGAAGAGGGCCTCGTAGCTGCCGGCCATCTTCTTCAGCTCGTCGACCTGTGCAGGGGTGATGGGCTGCGTCTTGATGTCCTGCAGCTCAAAGCGCTTGAGCTTGGGCACTTCCTTCAGGATGCGCTGGCAGGTGGTGCAGGTGGCGAGGTGGTAGATCTTGAGCATGGGGTGGTGAATTGACCGCAACGGCGCAACGGGCGCGACGCGGGTTCGCCGGTAGAGACGCGAAGGAAGGGAGGATTGTTCGGTGGGGTCTACTCAGCGTGCGGCAGGGGGCGGCTTGGGCACCAGATCGATGTGCAGCATGACAAGGCTTGATATCATGCTATCGCATGATGTGATAGACGGAAGCGGACACAGGGTGCTGTAGCATATTTTGGTTCGATGTTTCCCCAGCTCACACCCCCAACAGACAGCCTCTACAAGTTTCTTGCGGTAGGTGGCCTGGTCCTCGTTGTTACGGTGCTGTACTTGCAGCAACGAATGCAAGCAGAGCTCACCTCGGCATCATTTCATGTATATGAACAGCAACTTGGACAAGCTGAGAGTGAAGCGCAACTTGATGCATCTCACCAAAGACTTATGTATGCTCTCAGGTCGTTCTACAACAAGGCGGGCATAGACTCTGAGAAGGAGATTGATACAACTGGTAGTGGGGCATTGGTCTGGCACCGTGTGACGAGCGGCCCAAAAGAATTGGTGAGCGAGAGCAATGCGCTGGGCGACTCACTGAGGAAGTTCTTAGGACATGAGCGCTTGGTACAACAGAAGCGTAACCTGTTCGACCTCGAGCGTTCGAGATACGAAGCTGAGAAAGAGAGCGCCAGATGGATTATTGATGTGCTTTGGTTTGGTCTTGTGTTTGGCTTTGCTCTGTCAATATTGGGTTTTCTGTTATGGTATAAAAAGATACAACGATACAATGATCAAATACTCAGGAATGAGTTCGAGAAAGTAAATAGAGAATACTATTGTCAGAGCTGTGGAATGAGGCTCGATATGGCCTAGCGTATATGGCGCAGGATATTGAGTACAAGAAAAGAACGCCCTATTGCACACATTGTTATGTGAATGGAGCTTTTACGAATGGTGAAATCTCAATGCGAGATATGATGAAGCAAATGGAGGAACGAGCCAAAGTCCTGGGCGTTCCATGGCTGACAAGGCAGATCTGGAAGCTTGATCTGTATAAGCTGGAGCGCTGGCGTAGGAGCTTTACATGGAAGTGAACTCTCAACGATCTGCCAACTTTCACCCCATGCCCTTGTTCCAAACCGCCGTCCTCAACAAGTACCTGAAGCAGCAGGACGATGCTGCCATCCAAGCGGCCTATGCGCGCTTCCGCCAGCATTTCCACGCGCCCGAGATCCAGGCCAACATCCGCAACAGCAAGGAGGAGCAGTACCAGGAGGGGTTTCTGCGCGACCTCTTTGTGGACATCCTGGGCTACACCCTCAACCCCCAACCCGGCTTCCAGCTCACCACCGAGTTCAAGAACGAGAAGGGCAGCAGGAAGGCCGATGGCGCCATCCTGCAGAACGGTAAGGCGCTGGCCGTGATCGAGCTGAAGGGCACCGATACCACCGACCTCGCGAGCATCAACGCACAGGCCTTCCACTACAAGGCTAACCATACCGACTGCGTGTACGTGGTCACCAGCAACTTCGAGCGGCTCCGCTTCTTCATCGACAATGCGGTGGAGCATCTCGAGTTCGACCTCTTCACCCTCACCGAGGACCAGTTCCGCCTGCTGTGGCTGTGCCTGCAGCGCGACAACCTGCTGGGCGGCATCCCGAATAAGGTGAAGGCCGAGAGCCTGCAGGAGGAGGAACAGGTGACCAAGCGCCTCTACAAGGACTACAGCGCCTTCAAGACCGCCCTGTGGCAGGACCTGTGCACGAACCACGCCGGGTCGGGGCCCGGTGGAGGCCCCGAGCACGACAAGCTGTTGCTCTACAAGAAGACCCAGAAGCTGCTGGACCGCTTCCTCTTCGTGCTCTTCGGGGAGGACAAGGGCCTGCTGCCGCCCAACACCCTGCGCGGCATCCTGGACCAGTGGCACAAGCTTACCGAGCTCGACGAGTACCGCCCGCTGTACGAGCGCTGCCAGAAGTACTTCGGCTACCTGAACACCGGGCACAAGAGCCCCACGCAGGAGATCTTCGCATACAACGGCGGCCTCTTCAAGCCCGATGAGGTGCTGGACGGCGTGCGCATCGGCGATGCCGTGCTGGAGGAGCACCTGGGCAAGCTGTCCAAGTACGACTTCGGCAGCGAGGTGGACGTGAACATCCTGGGCCACATCTTCGAGCACAGCCTCAACGAGATCGAGGCCATCACCGCCGAGCTGGAAGGCCGCGCGCTGGACACCAAGAAGACCAAGCGCAAGAAGGACGGCGTGTTCTACACCCCGAAGTACATCACCAAGTACATCGTGGAGAACACCGTGGGCCGCTTGTGCGCGGAAAAGAAGGACGAACTGGCGATCATTGACGAGGAGTACGCCAAGGGCCGCAAGGGCCGGCAGAAGAAGACCATCCAGGAGCTGGACACCAAGCTGGACGTGTACCGCGACTGGCTGCTAAGCCTCACCATCTGCGACCCGGCCTGCGGCAGCGGCGCCTTCCTGAACCAGGCGCTCGATTTCCTCATTGCCGAGCACCGCTACGTGGACGAGCTGGAGAGCAAGTTGCTGGGCCAGAGCATCGTGTTCAAGGACATCGGCGACCACATCCTGGAGCGCAACATCTACGGGGTGGACATCAATGAGGAGAGCGTGGAGATCGCCCGGCTGAGCCTGTGGCTGCGCACCGCCACCAAGGGCCGCAAGCTCAACGACCTTAGCGGCAACATCAAGTGCGGCAATAGCCTCATCGACGACCCCGCCGTGGCGGGGACCAAAGCCTTCGATTGGAAGAAAGAGTTCCCGGCGGTGTTCGCGAAGGGCGGGTTTGATGTGGTGATCGGGAATCCGCCGTATGGGGCTGAGTTCGATGAAGCGTCAAAACGTTTCATTGCGGAGCGCTATTCTAGCTACCAATACAAGTTCGAGAGCTACCTGTACTTCTTTGAAAGAGGCATTCGCGTTCTGAACAGGGGGGGCTTGCTAAGCTTCATAACCCCTGAACTGTTCTTGAGGCTGGAAAAGTCCGAGAACATCCGCCGCTTCATTCTCGAGAACAGTCAACCATTGGAATTGAGCTTCGAAGGTGAGGACGTCTTTCAGGATGTACGGGTCAACAGCGTCGTTACCCTTTTCAGGAGTATTCCTTCATCGCAACATAAGTACGACGGTGAACTCCTGGTCAAGCACAACGGCCAAGAAGGCTGGTCGGTGAAGCTATCTACCTGGCATGATACAGACCAATTGAAGCTCGACTTCGAACTCTCACCAACACGTCAAAGAATCGTCGAGAAGGTGCGTAATGCTTCCATTCGACTCGGCACTACAGGTGAACTCGTGCAAGGTCTCACAGCCTACGATAGCTATCGTGGGCATTCGAAGGAACTCATTGAGAAGAGAGGCTTTCACTTCCCAAGCAAGGTGGATGAAAGTTGTGGAAAGTGGTTGGATGGTATGAACGTGAGCAGGTACTACATGACAGAAGGCACGGAATGGCTGAGGTACGGCCCCTGGCTTGCAGCTCCAAGGGAACCGCGGTTCTTCTCCGGTCCACGAATACTCTTCAGGGAAGTCCCAGGTTCTAACAAGAGAATTCAGGCTTGTGCTGCCTTTGACACATACTATCATGGTCATTCGGTCACGCCATTCGTGCTACTTGATAGGGCCGACGAAAACCTGCTCCTGTCAACTTTGGCTATTGTCAACAGCGCGCTCGTGAACTGGTACATGAGTCTGACATCGGCGAATTACTCAAAGGACAAATTCCCAAAGTTGAACCCCAAGGATATCAAGGAGATTCCGCTTCCACGCCAAGGCTTTGCAGGTCCACGTTTGGCTGAATGTGCGAGGGATATGATGAATCTCTCAACTCGCTTCACAGAAGTGAGACTCAACTATCTCGGCCTCCTCAAATCCAAGTACAACCTCCCCGCCCTGAGCCGTGCGCTGGAGTACTGGCCGGACTTGGAGTTCAAGGGCTTCCTGGCCGAGCTGAAGAAGGCCAAGGTGCAGCTTAGCTTGGCCGAAGAGGCGGAATGGCTGAGCTACTTCACCACCGAGAAAGCCAAGGCCCAAGCGCTCGGCGCAGAGATCGCCAAGACGGACAAGGAGATAGATGCGCTGGTGTACCAGCTTTATGGGCTTACTGAGGAGGAGATAGCGGTAGTGGAGGGGAAGTGACCGCGCCATGCCCCGCCTGATCACCCGCACGGTCTGGATCCTTTCGCTAGTAAGCCTCTTCACCGATACGGCCAGCGAGATGCTGTACCCGGTGATGCCGATCTACCTGAAGAGCATCGGTTTCTCCATTGTGCTGATCGGTGTGCTGGAGGGCCTGGCGGAAGCCACCGCCGGGTTGAGCAAGGGCTACTTCGGGCAGTGGAGCGATCGCAGCCAGCGTCGTGCACCCTTCGTGCAACTGGGCTACGCGCTCAGCGCCATCAGCAAGCCGCTCATGGGCTTGTTCGTGGCACCGCTCTGGATCTTCTTCGCCCGCACCGTGGACCGGCTGGGCAAGGGTGTTCGCACGGGAGCGCGCGATGCCATGTTGAGCGATGCGGCCGCGCCCGGCACCAAGGGCAGGGTCTTCGGTTTCCACCGCAGCATGGATACGCTGGGCGCGGTGCTCGGCCCGGCGCTCGCGCTGCTCTACCTGCATTCCCATCCGGGGCAATACGTACCGCTCTTCTTCATCGCCTTCGCGCCCGGCCTGCTGGCCATGGCCGCATCGTTCATGCTGAAGGATGCGCAACAGGCGCGCCCGGCACCGCAGGCACCGGTCTCCTTCCTCGCCTTCGCGCACTACTGGAAGCGCAGCCCACAGGCCTACCGCCGCTTGAGCAGGGGCCTGCTGCTCTTCGCGCTCTTCAACAGCAGCGATGTGTTCCTGCTGCTGCAGGCCAAGAACGCGGGCCTCACGGATGCGCAGACCATCGGCGCGTACATCTTCTACAACCTCATCTATGCGCTGGCGGCATTCCCCCTTGGCATGCTCGCGGACCGCATCGGCCTGAAGCGCACCTTCCTCATCGGCCTCGGGCTCTTCGCGCTGGTGTATGCGGGCATGGCCGTGGGCGGTGGCCTGGTCTTCATCGGCTTGCTCTTCCTGCTCTATGGTCTGTATGCCGCCGCCACGGAGGGCATCGCCAAGGCGTGGATCACGGAGGTCACTGACAGCAAGGACACGGCCACGGCGATCGGGACCTTCGCCGGTTTCCAGAGCATCTGTGCGCTGGTGGCCAGTTCGGTCGCGGGGCTGTTGTGGTTCGCGTTCGGGCCCACCGTCACCTTTGCCGTTACGGGCGCTGCCGCCCTTGTGGTGATCGCCTACCTGCTTCGGTACACGCGCCGCCGTTCCACCTGATTGCCCGCCCTTCGTCGTACCTTGCAACTTGAATGCGGTCCCTCGTCGCCCTGTTGCTCATCGCCTCCGTGCTGGTGGCCAGTTCGCCCTTGGCCTGCGCGGCGGGTGGGTGTGCCGAGGCGAGCGCCGCGGAGGCCCCCTGCGGAAGCGCTTGCGGAGGGAGTTGTTCAGCGCCTACCGAAAAGCCCACGCCCAAGGGAGACCGGCCAGAGGCACCGCAGCCCTGCATTCCCTTCATGCGCTGCTGCGCCTGTTCCGTTCCGCCCCCCGTGGACCCGCTGCGCCTGGTGATCGTATTGCATCAGGATGAGCGCGCGTACCCCCCAGTGGCCGTTACGCTGCCCACGCCGGTGGTGGAGGCCATCTGGCACCCGCCGAACGCAGCGGCGTTCCAGGCCTGATGATCGCCCAACGTGCCTCTTTTCACACCAACAAAGAACCGAACACATGAACAAGTTCCTGATGGTCCTGGTGGCCATCTTCATTTCAGCAGCAGCAACCGCCCAAAGCGGCACGGGCTGCTGCGCGCACAAAGCGCAAGGCTCCTGCGCACCCAAGGCCGAGGCCACCATGGCCGTTGCCCCGGTGGCGGGCGAGCAGGCGCAGAACGCCACCGCACCCGTGGTTGTGGCGCGCGCGGAGGAAACCCCTCCGGCCGTGGCCACGGTGGGTGCCGAAGCGGGCGTTGCCGCTGCCGGCGCACCCTGCCCGAACCGCCCGGGTTGCATTTGCCCCGGTGGGGTGAAGCCCGCGAGCACGGAAGGCGCCGCACCCTGCCCCAACAAGCCGGGTTGCGTGTGCCATTGAGCGCACCATGATGATCCGACAGCGAGGCCTCCCGAAAGGGGGGCCTTGTTGTTTCCCGTTCATCGTGGATCAACACCACCTTTGACCATCCGCCCCACCATGCACGCCGACCGCCGCACGCTGCTCTGGGTCTTCGCCATCAACGCGGGCTTCTTCGTGGTCGAGAGCGTGGCGGGCTGGCTGGCGCGCAGCATGGGCCTGGTGGCCGATGGGCTGGACATGCTGGCGGATGCCTTCGTGTACGGCCTGGCGCTGGCCGCCATCGGCAAGGCGGTGGAACACAAGCGCCGCGTGGCGCACACCAGTGGCTACATCCAGCTCGGCTTGGCGGTGCTGGGCTTCGCCGAGGTGCTGCGCCGCACGTTCGGTGCGGTAGCGGTCCCCGCGCCATGGACCATGGTGGTGGTATCGCTCTTCGCGCTGGCGGGCAACCTGGCCTGCCTGTACCTGCTGCGCAAGGCGAAGGATCGCGAGGCGCACATGCAGGCCTCGTGGATCTTCACCAGCACCGATGCGAAGGTGAACGTGGGCGTGATGGTGGCCGCAGGGCTGGTGGCGCTCACCGGCACGCCTTGGCCGGACCTCCTGGTGGGCACTGTGGTGTTCGGCCTGGTGTTGCGTGGGGCGTGGCGGATCCTGCAGCTGTGATCGGGGTCGGGTCCGGTGCCCACGGGGCTCGTGGCTAGTGGCCTTGGGGCCGATCCCTGGGGCCGAGCGTGGACACCCAGGTGAGCTGCATGTAGGCTTGGTGCATCCACCCATAGGGCATCCGCCAATCGATGAACAGCACCCCGGTTTCGAGCGCATGGTTCTCGTTCAGCTTGAAGCCGACCTGCGCAGTGGCCCAGGTCTCATCGTAGCTGAAGTCGTCGCTGGTGGTGAGGAAACCCTCGAAGTACCCGGTGAGGTAGGTGCGTGTATCGTTCGGGTACTTCAGCCCGGCGAGCAGGCGCAACCTGGAACTGAAGGTGGCCTGCTCCGCGTCATAGGTCCGGATCCAACGTTCATCGAACCGGGCGCGGAACTTCACAGCGGTACGCCCGAAGGGTCTCTTCCATGTGATCTGCTGGAACGCCCTGTTCTCCATGCGCTGCGTGGGCTCAAAGGGGAACTGGCGTTCATGCACGTAAGCCACTGTTGCGCTCCACCGTTCGGCCAGCTTGTAGGTGGCTCCGAGCTCAGCGTAGGCATAGAACGAGCCGTTCGGAACGGTCGCGTTGGCGGAACCATCGTCGCCGGTCTTGATCGCGTCGAAGAGATACACATTGTAGCTCCAGCGCTTTGACAGGTCGCCGCTGTGGTCGATGGTGGGGAACAGACCGAAGCTGGTGACATCCTGCGCCGAAGTGGACAAAGCAAGGCCCAGTGCGAGCACGACATTAGCTGTGCGCATGATCAATGGGCTGTGCGAAGCGCCTCGGCGTAGTAGGCGGGCAGGTCCACATCCAGTACTCCCTGTGCGGCGGCTTCCACGTCGTACTCAACCCGGATGAAAGAGACCCCCAGGGCATCGCGCTCGTATGCGGACATGTTCATGGGAATGTCCAATTCCGCGTAGCAGGCACGCGGATCACCGTCCTTCGGTTTGCCGACGGAACCGATATTGATGGCGTGGCGGTAGGCGGTCCGCCCATCGCGCGCGTACGGGAACACGCGGTGGTAGGGCTTGTGGGTATGTCCGAAGCAGAGGATGTCGGCTTGGGCACCTTCAAGGATGCGCATCATGCTCTTCTCGTCACGGTCCTCGAAGAGGTATTCGTTGATCTTGCGCGGGCTGCCGTGCACCAGGAGCAGATCGAGCTTGTCGTTGTTCAACGCATATTCCACGCGGAGGTGGGCGGGCAGGGTACGCAGGTACCGGCGCTGCTCATCGCCCACGAGCTGGTTGGTGCGCGCGATGGAGATGGCGCCCATGGCTTTCTCCTCATCGGTCTTGTACGCACATCCGCAGTCGTCGCTGCTACGGCCGATACCGAAGTCATAGTTGCCCGCGATGGTGGGGATCCCGCGTTGGCGGACCAGGTCGATCACCGCATTCGGCCACCGGTTGTAGCCCACGAGGTCACCGAGGCAGAAGATCGCGTCGGGCTTGCGCTGGTCGATATCGGCCAGCACGGCCTGCAGCGCGGGCAGGTTGGCGTGTATGTCACTGAAGAGGGCGATGCGCATGGGGTGGATGGTCAGGATCTGGGAACAGGGCGCAGCAGGGGCCAGATGAAAGCGGCACCCACGGCACCCAGGGCCGGGGCAAGGAGGTAGATCCACACCACGCCCATGTTGCCGGACACAACCGCCGGTGCGAGGCTGCGGGCGGGGTTCATGGAGGCGCCGCAGATGGGGCCGGCGAACATGGCCTCCAGCAGGACCGTGGACCCGATGGCGATGCCTGCCAGCACCCCGACCTCCTTGGAGCCATGGGCTACCTGCAGGATCACGATCATCAGGAAGAACGTGAGGATGACCTCGAGGACGAAGGACTGCATCGCCGGGCCCGCAGGGATGGTGGCGCCCAGCCCCAGGTTGTCCGGGAAAAGCAGCTTCACGGTGCCGCTGGCAAGGAAAGCACCGATGAGCTGTGCGCCGATATAGGGTACCACCTGTCGCGCCGGGAAGCGGCCCGCCGCCAGGAAGCCCAAGGTGACCACCGGGTTCAGGTGCGCCCCGGACACTTCGCCAAAGGCGTAGATCATGGCCAGCACGATGGCACCGAAGGTGATGGCCACGCCGATGTGCCCAATGGCACCGCCGGTCTGTTCATTGATGACGATGGCACCCGTGCCGCAGAAGACCAGCCCGTACGTGCCGATGACCTCGCAGAGGTACTTCCTCGTCGCCCCCGCGCTGCTCATCGTTTCTTACCGATGCGTTTCGTCGGAGGTCCGCAACACCCCGCATCCACTTCCTTGAAGCCATTCATCAGCTCCGCGAGGTATCGTTTCGCCACCGCCCACTCCTTGGCATCGATGCAGTAGCACACATGCGACCCTTCGATGTCACCTTTGATGAGGCCGGCTTCCTTCAATTCCTTCAAGTGCTGGCTGACCGTGCTCTGGCTGAGCGGCAGCTCGTTCACGATATCGCCGCAGACACAGCCGGGCTTGGCGATCAGGAACCGCAGGATGGCCACGCGTGCGGGATGCGCCAAGGCCTTCGCGTAGCGTGCCACCCGGTTGTCCCGGACGGTGAATTCTTCGAGCTTGGCCGTACCCATGCAGATGCGTTAGGAGATCGCAATAATACGATTTGGTGCGATCTGCGATCAGGTGTCCAGTACGATGCCGGCACTTTCCGCTTGACAGTGGACCATGCTCCACTGTATAAGATCGCCGCCATGAAGAACAAACCACTTACTCTGGCGCTGCTCATTGGGGCGGCGCTCACCATCATGGCCACAAGCTGTTCGTACAATGCCATTCAGGAATGTTTCGGCGACAAGGAGGACACCAGCGCCATCTGTGGCAAATGTGGTGGTACCTCGTGTACCGCAACGTGCGGCGGTGGGCACCGCGAAGCCTCTGCAGGCGACAAGCCCGTCCACTCCTGCACCCTGAGCGCGGAAGCCCAGACCGAACGCGCCGCCGATGTGAAGAAGCGCATCTTCAGCAAGGCCGTGGCCACGAACGAACTGCCGGACGGCTATGCCTTCGTGTTCCGCGAACCGGCCGCCTTCGCCAGTGAGCTGGAAGAAGTGGCGGCCTTCGAGCGGAAGTGCTGCGCCACCTTCGACTGGGCGGTGGTTGCCGGCGACGGCACGCAGGAACTTCGCGTGACCGGTGCCGACGCGAAGGCGGAGATCGGTGCGGGCCTGCGCAAGCTGGGCTGGCTGCAATAGTGAACTTTGCGCATCCAAGGCTCTGTCATGCTCATCGGTCAGCTCGCCCAACGCACCGGCTTCACCCGGGACACCATCCGGTTCTACGAAAAGCACGGGCTGATCGCGGTGCCGCGCAAGGCCCGGCGCCTGAACAACTACAAGGAATACCCTGACGAGGTGCTGGAGCGGCTGCTCACCATCAAGCGTATCAAGGCGATGGGCTTCACGCTGAACGAGACGCAGGAGATCCTGGACCTGGTGGAGGTGGACCAGGCCACCTGCGCCACCATGGCCGGAAAAGCCAACGCCAAGGTGGTGGCCATCGAGCAGAAGATCGCCGATCTGGTGCGCTTGCGCGAAACGCTGCGCAATGCGGTGAAGGGGTGTACGACCACATGCGCCCCGGAGGCGAATGCCACGCGATGCGGGTTGGTGGTGCATCGCTAAGAAGTGTTCAAGAGGTACCACCCTCCGGGCTTCGGGCTGGTGATCGATCGCCACTTCTTTCCGGCGTACGTGCCGGTACTTCGGCCAGTGAGCCACACCAACCTTTGGTTTTTGGACTTGAACACCCTGAACTAGTATTGCCTCATGGAGCAACGCAGTACCCTACATCAGTTCGTTTCACGCCACCCGGTCACCATCTTCATCGCACTAACGCTGGGTTTTCAGCTCACCATTGTGCTGCTGGCCTATGGGTTGATGCCTATGGGCAGTACCCTGCACGAATATCCGCAAGCGCACATGGTGTTCCGCCTGCGGGTCTTCGGTCCTTTGGCATTCGCCATGGTGTTGACCTACTTTCTGGAGGGGCGCCACGGCCTTGTGAAGCTGTTCAGCGCGTTCGCCAAATGGCGCGTACCTGCCCCATGGTATGCGCTGGCCTTCAGCTGGAAGTTCATTGTGACCTACATCGGTCTTGCGTTCCTCGCGATCAGCGGCATGCGCGCCTGGCCGGGGGCGATAACGGAGGACTTCCTTCCGCAGTTGTTGAAGAACATGCCGTTCATTGTGGGCATTGCGGTGGTGGAGGAAACGGCTTGGATGAAGTTCAGCGTGTTGCGGTTGAATGAGCGGTACACCGCGCTGCGCTCAAGCATCATCATCGGTCTGTGCTGGGGCTTTTGGTACCTGCCCATGCTGATCCTGGGTGAAGGGGTACCGGACGGGATCCCCTGGCCGGTGTTCCTGGTGAGCATGTTCAGCCTTACCGTGATGCTGAGCTGGGCCTACAACGAAACGCATAGCGGGCTGGTGCTGTTGATCATGCAGATCCTGAGCAACTGTGCCTTCATCATGGTCCCCGTATTGCCCGGCTGGCACAACCTGGACCCGGCCTACGTGGTGGGCTTCGTGTGCGTCTTCTTCCTGGCATCGCTGTGCATTCTGTGGTACGCCGGCCCCAAGGAGTTGAACAGCAAAGGCCTGCGCGCGCGGTGGAGCGATACGAACGCCTGATGCGCTGCCGTAGCGGTGTTCCGGCCAAATGATGTTGAGGTGCGGCACGGGTGGCGATGCAGGACTAGGCCTCCAACCCAGTGGGAATTTCAATGCAGGGAGCCATGGGCGCCCGTTGTAGATTTGTGGTGAGATGAAGCGCAGAACCGCCTCGCTGGTCGCCCTCCTCCTGTACGTCATGGTGCAGGCGGTGGCCGCGTTGCCCGTGCAATGGCGGATGGATTGCCTGATGAGCGATCGGTCGATGCTGTCCTGGGGAAGTGCCCGTACCTGCATGCCCGTGCAAGAGGCTGGTGATGAAAGCACGCTGGATGTGCAGTGTTGCCTGTTCAGCTATGTGCTGGGCGCCCGTGAAATACAGGTGAAGAGCGGACCGGCCGTGGAGGTCGCTGTGGTCGACGCCGTGCCTGCACCGGTGGCAGCACCGGTCCATGTGCCGTCCGGTCCAGCGCGCACGGCCATCTGCGATCACCCCCCACCGGACACCCGGTTGGCGGTGGTGCGCCTGCGCGCGCTGCGCCTATAGGTCATTGCTTGTGGAATGGCGCTCCTTGTATGGGGTGCGCCGTGCTGTTCCCCAATGCAATTGACAGATGATGGACGACGGATCACTTGATTTCGGACAGTTGAGCTGGCCTGGCTCCGATCGGCAGCGCAAGCGCTGGTGGGAGTTGAAGGCGACCAACCTGCTGCGCAAGGCGCGGCTGCCCCTTGCCGTGCAGCGCTCGTTCGACCATCGGTTGGACATGGTGAGTTTGGAACAGGTGAACAACCTCTACCTGCTGCTCACCAGCGTGCTGGTGGGCAGAATACCCGGTGCCATCGTGGAGCTTGGGTGCCATACCGGAAGCACCACCACCGTGCTTGGCCAGATCCTGCAGAGCCATGAGGAACGACCGGACATGCACGTCTACGACCTGTTCGACGGGGATTGGTCCACTGAGGAAAGTGTGTTGGACCGGTTCCTGGCGAACCACGCGGCCATCGGCTTGGCGCTGCCCCATATCCACAAGGGCGATGTGTTCAGAACGGTACCCGCGGAGCTGCCCGACCAGATCGCGTTCGCGCACGTGGACCTTGGCGTTGGTGGCGACCACGAGCTGCACTACCGGCTGGTGACGCATGCGTTGGAGGCCATCTACCCGCGCCTATCCGCGCAAGGTGTTCTGGTCCTTATGGATTACCATGTCCCCGGCCTCACGGTGGACGGGAACGACTCCAACCCGGGTGTGCGCAAGGCCTGCGACGCCTTCTTCTTGAACAAACGCGAACGGGTCATTACCCTGTACGGGGGGCCCTGCTCACACGGATTCGTACGTAAACAATGAACCCCTACGGTAACCTGAACATGGAACGGACCCCTCCCTTCAAGCTCATCCTGTTAGCATTCCTTGTCTGTGGTGTGGCGCAGGCACAGACCCCGCTGCCCATACCGGATACCCTGAGCGGCAGCGTGATCGACCTGACGATGCAGGAAGCCACTTGGGAATTCCACCCCGGTGAGGTGGTGAACTCTTATGGCTACAACGGCAGCCTACTGGGGCCTACGCTGATCCTGAACCAAGGCCAGGCCGTGACCTTGAACGTGACGAACACCATGCCGGACCTTACCACCACCCATTGGCATGGCTTGCACGTGAGCGCGGCCAACGATGGGGGCCCGCATTCGCTGATCTACCCCAACACCACATGGAGCCCCAGCTTCACCGTGCTGGATCGCGCCAGCACGTTCTGGTACCACCCGCACGGCCACGGCCTCACCGATTTTCAAGTGAGCATGGGCCTGGCCGGAATGATCATTGTGCGCGATGCACAGGAGGCCGCCTTGGACCTGCCACGGGCCTATGGCGTGGACGATATTCCCCTGGTGTTGCAGACCAAGGCCATCGTGGGTGGCCAGATCATGCTGCACACCGGGTTGGACAGTGTGGTGGTGGTGAACGGGGTGCGCAACGCCTGGAAGGAATTGCCGGCCCAAGTGGTACGCCTGCGCTGCTTGAACGGCAGCAGTGAGCGGGCCATGCGCCTGGGCTTCTCCAACAACATGCCCTTCCATGTGATCGGTACCGATGGCGGGTTGTTAGCCGCACCCGTGCCCTTGACGCGTTTGCAGCTGATGCCCGGTGAGCGCGTGGAACTGCTGTTGGACCTTGGGGGCATGCAAGGCCAGGCCATGCAGTTGATGGCCTACAACAGCGAACTGCCGGACGATATCATCGGTGCGGCGGAAGTGGGCAACGGCATGGCCACATTGGATGGCTACGATGACAATGCGCTGAACGGAGCCGACTTTGCGCTCGTGAGCTTCACCGTGGGTGCCCCGCTCGCCAACGGCACCTTCCAATTGCCGACCGCATTGGTGCCCGTGAACGCCATACCTGAACTGGACGCCGATGTGACCCGCACGTTCCTGGTGGAGCCGCAGTTCATGAGCCCCATGGAAATGATCGAAGGGCCCTTCACCATCAACGGGGCGCTCATGGACATGGACTCCATCAACGTGGTGGTGCCCCTGGGCAGCACCGAGATCTGGTCCTTCACCAACAACACCATGGTAGGCCACCCGATCCACATCCACGACATCCAGTTCAACATACTGGACCGCAATGGGGCTGCGCCGGAGCCATGGGAAACGGGTTGGAAGGACGTGGTCTTCGTGCCGGCGCAAGGCAGCGCGCGGGTGATCACCCGCTTCGAGGATTTCGCCGACCCGGACATGCCGTACATGTACCACTGCCACCTGCTGATGCACGAGGATGAGGGGATGATGGGCCAGTTCCTGGTGGTGGACCCCACCAGCATGGGTGAAGCGCTCAACCCTGTGCGCCCGGTGGTGTGGCCGAACCCTTCCAGCACGGAGCACCTGGTGGTGTCGTTGCCTATTGGCGATGGCCCTGCCGAACTGCGGTTGTACGATGCGCTGGGGCGCGTCGCGTATGCGGGGCGTACCGCGTTCACCGCTGGAAAGGCGCGTGTGGATCTGCCCCCATTGGCCGATGGTGCCTACCAACTCCGCATTGCGGACCAGCGCGGCACACCCTATGCCGCGCACATCGTTCTCCAACACTGAACTCAGGTCGAACAACCTCAAAAACCAAAACAACATGAAGCAGTTCTTCTCCCTGGTGACCGCATTGGCCTTTGCCACCGGTCTTCAAGCGCAGACCACCGCGCTGGATTTCACCGCCAACGATTGCGATGGCATGCCGCACACCCTGTTCAGCGAGCTGGATGCTGGCGACGTGGTGATCCTTGAACTGGTGATGATGGGTTGCCAGCCTTGCATTACGGCAGGCAACAGCCTGAAGAACAACGTGCTGCCCAATGTGAGCGACCCCGGCCGCGTGAAGCTGTACAGCATCGGTTACACGAACAGCATCACCTGTGCGCAAATGAACAATTGGAAGACGACCAATGGCTTCACCCATACCGTCTTTGCAGGCATGAGCGCGCAGACCACGCACTTTGGGGGCATGGGCATGCCCACCATCGCCGTGGTCGGTGGCAGCGACCACACCGTCTTCTACAGCGAGCAGGGCCATAGCGATAGCGATAACCCTGCGATCATTGCGGCCATTGAGTCGGGCCTGGCGGCATCCGGCCTGCAGGAAGCGCAAGTGAAGACCGTGGGCGTGAGCCCCAACCCCACGAGCGATCTGCTCACGGTGAACGGGACCAACTGGACCAAGGCCAAGGTGATGGACCTTCAAGGCCGCACCATGCTCGCCGTTCAGCTGAACGCCGGGAAGTTGGATGTGTCCACACTGCCCGTTGGCATGTACGTGCTGCGCCTGTCGGATGCGGATGGCAAGGAGGGTGTTGCCCGTTTCGAGAAACGTTGATCCTGCGCGCGACCCCTCTTTCACGCTGAACAGACCTTCGACAAACAACGCACCCATGAAACGCAGCACTGCACTTTTCGCCTTGATCGCCACGGCAGTGGCCTCCTTCGCCCAGATCCCCAACGCCGGCTTTGAGGCCTGGACGAACATGGGCACCTACAATACGCCCGATGGCTGGGGCAACCTGAACGCCACTACCGCGGTGGCCAATGTGTACACCTGCACCAAGGCCACCCCCGGCAACCCCGGCACAGCCTACATGAAGCTCACCTCCAAGACCGTTGCGGGGGTGGGGGTGGCGCCCGGCATTGCGGTGAGCGGTGCGCTGGACCAGAGCACCTTCCTGCCCACCTCCGGTTTCGCCTTCGACCAACGCCCCCAGTCGCTCACGGGGAACTGGCAGTACATGGCCTTTGGCAATGACCAAGGGCATATCGCCGTGTACCTGACGAAGTGGAACACGGGTACCAACCAGCGCGAGACCGTCGCCTCCGCCATGCATGACCTGGTGGGGATGGCCATGAGCTGGGCCCCGTTCACGATCAGCTTGACCTATACCAGCACCGAAGCACCGGACAGTGCCCTGATCGTGCTGGCCGCCAGCGGTGATACCCCGGTGAACAACAGCTATCTGTGGGTGGACAACCTGGCCTTCTCCGGCACGGTGACGGGGATCCAGGAGGCGGGCCAGCTGGTGACCAACGTTCAGGTGTTCCCCAACCCCGCCACCGATGTGCTGGTGGTGAGCGGTGCCCGCTGGACCAACGCCAAGGTGCTCGACCTGCAGGGCCGCAGCATGCTGAGCGTTCAGCTCAATGCCGGCAAGCTCGATGTGTCCACCCTGCCCGCAGGCCTGTACGTGGTGCGCCTTACCGATGCCACCGGCAAGGAAGGCATGGCCCGTTTCGAGAAACGTTGACCCTGCGCGCGCCGGGGAGTGCCGCCCCCCCCTCGCGGCCTCCCCGGTGAACGCGCCTAACTTCGAAGAACACCCCATCGCCATGGACCGCCTTTTCCGAACCATCGCCCGGCTCCTGTTGCTGTCCAGCCTTCCATGGGTGCCCGGCACCTTGCAGGCCCAACAAGCCGCCCTGGCCTGGGGGCCTGTGCTGGATTGCAATGCCCAGGGGGAAGGTTCATTGCGGCCCCGTGTGGTGGTGAACGCCACGGGTGAGCCCGTGGTGCTCTGGGGAGCCAATGCGCCCGCTTCCAACTGGGTGGCCGTGGGCAACGGTGGCGGTTTCGCTCCGGCGCAGGAAGTGAGCACTCCCGGTTGCATCCCCGCCGTGGCCGACTGGATGGGCAGCAGCATTGCCGCCGTGGGCAACACACTATGGGTGGTGATGAAGGCCACGCCCGAGGAATCGCGACCCGTATACGTGCGCCGTTCGGACGACGGTGGGCTTAGCTGGGGCGATACCCTCCGCGTGGAACCGGCCGATGGCCTCGTGTCCCGTTTCCCTTCGATCGAGGTGGTGGACCCGGACGCCCCGATCGTGCAGTACATGCAGTTCGACAGTGGCTACTTCGGCGCCCGGCAGGTGGTGAGCCACATGATGGGCGGAGCCTTCATGCCACCGGTGCAGGTGAGCGCACCCTACGCTCCTGGCGATGTGTGCGACTGCTGCCCCAACCAGGTGGTGGCCGTTGCGGACCATACGGTGGCACTGTACCGCAATGCCGGACCCAATATCCGTGTGATGTGGGGCGCGACATCCTTCGATGGTGGGATGACCTTTCCGCTCGGTGCTGTGCTGGACACCACCGGATGGGTCCTGGGCGCGTGTCCGAGCAGTGGGCCTGATGGTTACCTGGTAGGCGATTCGATCCGCTACGTCTGGATGTCCGGCGCCAACAACGGCACCAAGGTGTACATCGGTCAGGCCCTGGCCGCGGACCTTTCCTTGGGCGCCCAACGCTTCGTGCACCTGGGCCAGCTGCAGAACCAGCAGCAGAACCTCCCGCGCATCGCGGGGCAGGGCGATACGCTTGCGGTGGTGTGGCAGCAGACCCAGGGTGGCCAGACCGAGATCCTCTTCAGTTGGAGCGTTTCCGGCATTGATGGACTGAGCGTTCCCGATACCGTGAACGTGGACCTGAGCGGAGTGCAGCGCACGCCGGACATTGCCTACGCGAACGGTGCCTTCCACATTGTGTGGGGGGAGGTCACCGGGTCCCGGGTGCGGTATCGGAAGGCGGCACTGACCGGTGATGTGGCCGTGGTGGAGCAGGAACAGAGCAGGGCCGTGAACGCTTGGCCGAACCCGGCCACGGATCGGCTCCATTTCAGCCCTGGCTTCACGTACGCTGCGGTGGTGGATGGCCAAGGCCGCCGGGTGTTGAACGCTTCCGCGACCGCCGGGGTGGTGGACCTCGCCACGCTGGTGGCCGGACCCTATGTGTTGTTGTTGACCACCATGGATGGAACCACGCTTCGGGCCCGGTTCGTGAAACAGTGAAGGGGACCGATGCCTGTTCGCCATCCATATTCCACTCCCAGCACCCCGGAGGCCATGGGCTGCTGCCGTGGCCTTCGGTGCCGCACCTTGGGTGTGGCGGGTGCAAGCCTGCTCGTGCTTTCCGGGTGCACGTATGACGATGCGGGAATGATGGAATTGGCGGAGCCCACGGTGCACCAGCAACTGGCGGTCACCTTCAACTACGGTGGGCATGGGTACGAATTGGCCAGTACCTATATGGACACGATGGGGCATGTGTTCAAGTTGGATACCCTGGCCTTCATCCTGTCCGGCATTCGGGCAGAGGATGATGGTGGGGTGGTGCTCGTTCCGTTCGCCGGTGAATTCGTGGCGAACGCCGCGAACGCGACCAACACCTTCCTTCTAGGAGACCTGACAGCAGAGCACCTGCACCAGCTGCGCTTCCTGTTCGGCCTTGACCCCGGACCCGATCAAGTGATCCCATCACTGGGTAGCGAGCTGGCAGCCATGTACTGTGGCACGGACGTTCAGGGCCACCACTTCCTGAAGCTCACCGGCCAGGTGGATGGCAATGGCGATGGTCTACTTGCGGTCGGTGACCCCCGGTTCAGTTTCATGTGCACCGGACCGGCCATGGTGCGCACGCAAACGGTGCCTGTGCATTCGGACCTGTTAACGGGGAGCACGCTCACGGCCGTGCTCTCCGTGGATATCGAGGAATTACTGGCGGGCATCGACCTGCTGGCCACACCCTCTTCGGATGGCAACGTGCTCATCAACGCGCAGCTCATGGACCAGCTGGTCATGGCCACCACACAGACACACTGATCTCTTCAACCCACACCAACTTTAACTCACAACCACGATGAAAAGGCTCTACTCAGCGATAGTTGCCGCAAGCGCAATTCCCATGGCCTACGGGCAGATGGGGTGTATTGACCGGTACCTCATTGACCCGCTCACCTACACCAACATCGTGACCAGCGCCGACCAGGTGAGCCTGCCGCGCGACCTGGATTTCAAGCCCAACAGCAATGAGCTTTGGGTGATGAACCGCGGCACGGCCAGCAGCGGCGGCAGTATGGTGATCGTGAAGAACGCTGGCCTGCCCGGCCAGACGGATGTTTACAAGAAAGACTCGCACAGCAGCCATTTCATGATCCAGGCCAGCGCCATGGCCTTTTCGCCCAATGGGGAATGGGCCGCAGTGAGCGAGGTCCAGAACACGGCCAGCGCCAGTTCAACCTTCATGGGCCCCGGCCTGTGGAGCGCGGACCCCGGCATCTTCGCCACCGTGTTCCAGAACAACTGGGTGAACGGCCTGCCCTTGGGCAGCCACCGGGACATGCTCCATCAAAGCCCGTTCGCCATGGGCATCGCCGCTGACTCGGCCAAGGTGTACTGGGTGATGGATGGACACAACGGGAACATCTGCCGGTACGATTTCGTCGAGGACCACGGTCCCGGATACGACAATCATGGTGCGGGCAAGATCTGGCGGTACATCGACGTTCCTGTTTCGCGGGTGGCCAACGTTCCCAGCCACATGGTGCTGGATCGTGAGAACCATTGGCTCTATTTCATTGACGGTGCTTCGAAGCAGATCAAGCGGCTGAACACCCTGAGCGGTTCGGTCACCGGCAACCTCACCGTTCCTTCCACCGCCAACGAACCACTGGCCGCCTACAAGAAAGTGGAAGGGGCCACAGTGGAGATCGTGGACACCTGGGCCACGGGTCAACCCTGTGGCATCGACCATGTGGATGGCCGACTGGTGGTGACCGACAACACGAACGGCGATATCCACCTCTACGATGTGACCGCCGCGCCCACGCAGCTCGGAGTCATCCCTACGGGTCAAGCCGGCATCATGGGCGTCAAAGTCGGACCCGATGGTCGCATCTGGTTCGTGAACTATACGGGCAACAAGGTGGTCCGCATCGATCCTCTGCCCATGGCCGATGATGGAGCGATCACGGCCATCGTGGCCCCTTCCGTGATCGCCACCGAGCCCGACTACTACTCCACGGCCTTTGATCTCTGCGCCTCCAGCGTGGCCCCCGTCGTTACGCTCACCAACGCAGGGTTGAACGACATCACCTCCGCGGATATCGAGGTCTCGCTGGAAGATGGCACCTCCTCCATGTTCTCCTGGAGCGGCACGTTGACCCCGAACACCTCCGTGGATGTGACCCTGCCGGCTGTCGCCCTTACCCCCGGCACGCACAAGTTGAGCGCCATGATCACCCTGCTCAACGGCGCTGCTGACATGAACATGATGAACGACCAACTGGACGGCTCTTTCCGCGCCATGGCCTCCGCCACCGGCCTGCCTTTCAATGAAGGTTTTGAGGGGGCGGCCTTCCCACCTGCGGACTGGAGCTATGTCCACTTCAACAAGAACCTATACATGGACCGCGTTACCGGGGCGAGCGGCATGGGTTGGAGCACCGCCTGCCTGAAAATGGATAACTTCTCAGGTGACATGGATATCACGGGCCAGAAGGACTACATGATGCTCCCTCCGCTGGACCTGAGCGGGGCGCCTACCGGCACCGAGATCGGTTTCCACGTGGCCTATCGGCCGTACAACAGCAGCAGTACCGATGCCCTTCGGGTGAAGGTGAGCACCAATTGTGGCAGCAGCTGGAGCACCCTGTACGACAAGCAGGGTGGTACCCTTGCCACTGGTCCGGCGACCACGAGTGCTTATACCCCCAGCGCGGCCGAATGGCGGCTTGAACAGGTGGACCTGTCCTCTGTGATCGGCCAGGCTGAAGTGCTCCTGATGTTCGAAACGGAGAGCAACTGGGGGAACAACGTTTTCATCGACGATGTCCAGGTCGGTACGGCCGTGGGGATCGAAGAGGAACCTGCGGTGACCTTTGCGCTGTATCCGAACCCGGCCACCGACCTGGTGCGCCTTGATCTGGGCGCGCTCAACGGCCGGGCCGAGGTGACCATCATCGACGCGGCCGGCCGCTTGTTGGTGCAGCGCAATGCGCAGGCTTCCACCCAGTGGTTGGACATTTCCGCCCTTGCCAATGGTACCTACACGGTGGTGGTCCGTGCAGGTGGCGGTACACGATCACGACCGCTGGTTGTGCTGCGCTGACCCGAACGGTGCCGCGCGGGGGAACAGGCGTCGGGTCTGTTCCCCAGCGCAACCCGCCCCATCCATGGAGCCCTGCCGGAACATCATCATCCGCAACATGGTCTGCGATCGCTGTAAGGCGGCGGTGCGGCGTGTGCTGGACGCGCAAGGGCTGGCCGTCAAGCGCATCGATCTCGGGGAAGTGGAGCTGCTCCACGAGGCGCGGACCGAAGCGATCGAGGCATTGCGCGGCGCCCTGATGATGGAAGGCTTCGAACTGGTGGATGACCGGGACGCGGTGACCATCGCCCGCATCAAGGCGGCGATCGTGAAGCTGGTGCACCACGATGGCGAGCTGAAGGGGCGTGTGAAACTGGGCGAGCACATCGCAACGGCCTTGAACAAGGAGTACTCCAGCCTCACCACGCTCTTCACCCAAGGGGAAGGCATCACCATCGAACAATTCTTCCTGCTGCAACGCCTGGAGCACGTGAAGGAGCTGATCAAGTACGGCGAGCTTACCCTGAGCGAGATCGCGGACCGCGCGGGATTCAGCAGCGCGGCGCACCTCAGCACGCAGTTCAAGAAGCTCACGGGAATGACACCCTCGGCCTTCAAGGGGATGGGAAGCGGTCGTACGCCGCTGGACCAGGTAGGGATCGAGGAAACACTTAACGTTCGCAACGCGTGATGGCCGGGCTGGCAGCGCTCACAGGTGCCTTACTGGCCTTACCCTGCTCTGTGTGGGCACAGAACGGGTGTGATTCCGCGCTTCAGGTGGCCTTCGGTTATACCGTGGACGGACATTCGATCCTCCTGACCGACCAGTCGATCCACCAGCTCACGGACGTCCACTATTACTGGATCTATGGCGACGGGATCGTGGACCACTTGGGGACCGGGACGCACACCTACGCGGACACCGGCACCTACCAGGTCTGCCTGAGCGTCTCCGGCGTCAATGGGACGGACACCTGTGCTGGGATGCACTGCGAGACCGTGCTGATCATGGGCGGCACTTCCAGCAATAACGGATTCGCCCTGGGTCCAGTTCCATTCTCAGGGGTCGTCTACCTCTACGGTGTCGAAAGTGTCGCCACCGTCACGCTCTTTGATGCGGAAGGAAGCGTGGTGTGGCAGGACACTCCCACTGCCGAAGCAGGTCGCCTGAGGATCGAGCCCATGCACTTGGCCCCGGGTGCGTACAGCGGGTTGCTCACAACGGCCGCACGGGAGAAGCGCTTCCGGCTCGTGAAGGCCCAGCGCTGACCATGCTGGATCCCTCATGCGCACAGCGAAACCAGCAAAGCGAAAAGCATCGACAGAAACGAACATCATAACACACCGAACCAAAATGAACGCGAATCATCTACTGGCCATGCTGCTCATTGGAGCCAACCTTACCACCACGGCCAACGACGGCGGAAAGGCGAAGAGGACGGAGACCGTCACGATCAAGAGCAGCACGGTATGCGGCATGTGTGAGACCACCATCGAAAGCAACCTGATCTACGAGAAGGGCGTGCAGAACGTGGACGTGGACCTCGCGACATCGACCGTGGTGGTCACCTATAGCCCGCGCAAGACGGACGCTGCCACCTTGCGCACTGCGCTCACCAAGCTCGGCTACGCCGCCGACGAACAACCGGCCGACCCGGTGGCCTTTTCCAAGCTGCCGGGCTGCTGCCAGAAAAGCGGGTGCGGCATGCCTGCGCACCACTGATCCCCGGTGCGGGCAGGGGTGCATCCATTCACCTATGAACAACCACCAAACACCTGAAAGCATGAGAACCATTCAACTGATCGCGCTCAGTGCTTCCTTCCTTCTTTGGGCAGGCTGCGCCACAGGGGAGAACAAGGACCCCGCGACAACGCAGGAAAGTACCGCAGGTGGAACACCGAAGGACACCGCGGTCGCGGAGCATGAACATGATGCTGACCAGGACGCGGCCTACGCCTGCCCCATGCACCCCGAAGTGACCGGCAAGGAGGGAGATAGCTGCCCGAAGTGCGGGATGGACCTGGAGAAAGTGCAATAAGCAGGCAAGCAAGGTCAGCGGTGCGTGCTGAACCTGACGACCATCAGGAACGCGTACCATGACATCGGTCACTTTCGTAACGGATGCAAGAGGAGCAGCACATACAAGTGACCAAGGCCTCCGGTGAACGCGTGCCGTTCGACCCGGAGAAGCTGCGCACCTCGCTGGCGCGATCGGGAGCAACCGTGGAGTTGAGCGCGACCATCCTTGAAGAGATCCTCCCCCGACTTGCCGCGGGGATCTCGACCAAGAAGCTCTATCGCATAGCCTTCAACCTGCTGCACCAGCGCTCAAAGAACCTGGCCGCGCGGTACCGCCTCAAGCAGGCGATCATGGACCTCGGCCCTTCGGGCTTCCCTTTCGAACGCTTCATCGCGCGTATCCTTGAGCATGATGGCTATCGCACCGAAGTGGGGAGCATCGTGGAAGGAAAATGCGTGAAGCACGAGGTGGATGTGATCGCGCTGAAAGGTGAGCAGCACTTCATGGTGGAATGCAAATACCACCATCCGGGAAGGTTCTGCGACGTGAAGATCCCGCTCTACATCCAGGCGCGGTTCAAGGATGTGGAAGAGCAGTGGCGGCTGATCCCTGGCCATGGGACCAAGTTCCACCAAGGTTGGCTGGTGACCAATACGCGTTTCACCAGCGATGCCCTGCAATACGGCCACTGCGCTGGGCTGTACCTGATGAGTTGGGACCACCCGCGGAAGGAGAGCCTGAAAGACCGCATTGATCGTTCGGGCCTGTACCCGCTTACGTGCCTGAGCAGCCTCACGCGCGCCGAGAAGCAACAGCTATTGGACCTGGGCGTGGTGCTGTGCCACGAGATCTGCAAGGAGCCTGCCTGGCTTTCCAAGGCTGGCGTGCGACCCGCAAGGTTCGATGCGGTCCTCAAGGAAGGCGCCGAGCTGTGCGCAACGCTGATCCATCATGGGCAACACTGAGCGGATCACAACATTGGCCCATGCTGCGTCCGTTGGGACCATCGCGGCCGAACTCAGCGTGGATCCCGCAAACGGCCTGGAGGCTACTGAGGCGAACAAGCGTCGCGGACAATACGGACCGAACAAACTCGAGGAGGAGAAGAGCCGCAGCTGGCCACTGATCCTCCTGGGCCAGTTCAAGAGCCCCATCGTACTGCTCCTGGTGGTGGCCGCAGCGCTGTCCTTCCTCTTCAAGGAATGGCTGGACGGCATTGCGATACTCGTAGTGCTGCTGATCAACGGCCTCATCGGCTTCTTCATGGAATACCAGGCGGACCGCGCGATGAGCAGCCTGAAGAAACTGGTGAGCATGCAGGCGCGTGTGCTGCGCGATGGCCGGGAAGTGGAGATCGACCAAGCCGACATTGTGCCGGGCGATGTGCTGGTGCTCGAAGCTGGTGACAGGGTGCCCGCTGACGCGCGGATCGTGCAGGCCTCCAAAGTGCAGGCGGATGAATCGGCGCTTACCGGGGAGTCCATGCCCGTGGAGAAAGGGACGGCGGCGGTGGCTGCCGAGGCGATCCTGGCGGAGCGCGCTAGCATGTTGTACAAGGCCACCTTCCTCACCAACGGCAATGCGCGCG
Organism: Flavobacteriales bacterium; assembly: GCA_016788485.1. Classification (GTDB taxonomy): domain Bacteria; phylum Bacteroidota; class Bacteroidia; order Flavobacteriales_F; family PHOS-HE28; genus PHOS-HE28. The sequence continues at coordinate 19,343 of JAEUSV010000151.1, read as the reverse complement.
CGGTAGTGGTGGCCACGGGCATGAACACCGAGCTGGGCCGTATCGCCCACCTGGTGCAAAGCGCCGATCAGGCGGCCACACCGCTGGAGAAAAAGCTGGAGGAATTCAGCCGCAAGCTGATCAAGCTCACGGTGGCCTTGGTGGTGCTCATCTTCATCGCAGGCCTGGTGGACGGGCAGCCGTGGCTGGAGATGCTGGAGACCTCCATTGCGCTGGCCGTAGCTGCGGTTCCGGAAGGCTTGCCGATCGTGGCCACCATGGCGCTCGCACAGGGCATGCTGCGCATGGCACGCCAGCAGGTCATCGTCAAGCGGTTGTCCGCCGTGGAAACGCTCGGTAGCACTGATGTGATCTGCACCGACAAGACCGGCACGCTCACGGAGAACAGGATCAGTGTGGTCCGCATCGTTACGCCGTTGGGAACCGCCGATACGACCGCTCCTCTGGGGAAGGAGGATGATCAGGCCTTGGCGATCGTAAGGGCGTGTGCGATCCATTGCAATACGGCCACCTTGGTGGCCGGCGATCCGCTGGAAACGGGGCTTTTGCGTTTCGCCCTCCGGGCTGGGGAGGATGTGGAGACCATCCGCAGGAGCCTGCCCAAGTTGAAGGAGGAACCCTTCTCCGCCGAGACGCGGATCATGGCCACCTTGCACCGCGCCGAAGGCGGCTTTGTCGTTTACGCCAAGGGCGCGGCCGAGGAATTGCTCGGGCGGTGCACAAGGATCGTGACGACGGAGGGTGAGCACGACCTGGATGACCTGACCAGGTTGGAGTGGATAACACAGGCGGAAGCGCTGGCCACTTCCGGACTGCGGATGATCGCCGCTGCGTATCGCGCGAGCGACCAAGAGCTGATCGATCTCACGCACGAGCTGGTCTTCGCTGGTCTGATCGGCATGATGGATCCGGCACGGCCCGAAGTGGCACCCGCGATCGCGGAATGCCACAAGGCCGGGATACGGGTGATCATGATCACGGGCGACCATCCCGCGACGGCGCAAAGCATCGCCGGACAATTGGGCATCAGTAAGGAGGGAACAGCGCGCGTGGTGAACGGTCGGGATGTGCCCGGCATCGAACAGATGAGCCGCGCCATGAAAGAGGAGATCGCCGCCGCAAACGTGTTCGCCCGCGTGAGCCCTCGCCAGAAGCTGGATCTGGTGACACTCCTGCAGGAGCGTGGTCATGTAGTGGGCATGACCGGCGATGGCTTGAACGATGCCCCGGCCTTGAAGAAGGCCGACATCGGTATCGCCATGGGTTTGCGCGGAACCCAGGTGGCCCAGGATGTGGCCGACATGGTGTTGAAGGACGACTCCTTCACCTCCGTTGTGCGGGCGATCAGGCAGGGGCGCGTCATTTTCGAGAACATCCGGCGGGTGGTCATCTACCTGCTTTCCTGCAACCTGAGCGAGCTGGTGGTGATCGCCGTGGCTTCGGTCCTGGGCCTGCATTTCCAGTTGTTCCCCCTGCAGATCCTCTTCATCAACCTGGTGACCGATGTGCTGCCCGCCCTTGCGTTGGGGGTGATCGGCGATGGCCCCGCCATCATGCAACAGCCGCCCCGCCCCGCTTCGGTGCCCATCATCGACCGCACCCGCTGGAGGGCCGTCATCCTCTACTCCATGGTGATCGCGGCCGCCAGTATCGGTGCTGTGTTCATCAGTCATCTCACGGTGCATCGCACGGAGACATGGAATCCCCATCTGTGCAACAACATCCTGTTCTTCACGCTCATCATGAGCCAGCTCCTGCATGTGTTCAACATGGCCGCATCGGGTACTGGGTTCTTCCGATCCGAAGTGTTCCGGAGCCGCGTGGTTTGGGCCGCATTGGTAACCAGCGTGCTCATTCTGATCGGGCTTTACGAAGTGCCCGTGATACGGTCCGTACTCAGCATCTACCCTCTCACGGTGGCCGACCTCATCATCATGAGCGGCGCGGCGATCGCATCGCTCCTCCTCATCCAATTGGCCCGAACCTTCAAACTGGTCACCCAATGAAACGCCCACATCGCGACGCAACGAGCATCAGCTTGCTGGTCTTCGGAGGCTACGCGCTCATCATGGGCTTGGTCCTGCTTCTAGCACCCGAACAACTGTTGCCATCCTTCGGCTTTGCCGAGAGCAGCGGTACATGGGTGCATGTGCTCGGCTTCGTGCTCTGTTGCTCGGCCTATTACTACCTATGGGCCGGGTGGTCCGGTAACAAAGCGTTCGCCCGGCTCACCGTGCATACCCGCTTCGCCGCACCGCTGGTGATGCTCGCGCTGATGATGATGGGCAAGGTGGATCACATGGTACTGGTCTTCGGGATCGTGGATGCGGCCGGCGGCGCTTGGACGGCAGCCACGCTCTGGCTGGGTGGAAAGCCCCGATCCACCAAGCAGGATGGGAACAACTGAGAACATGGAGCACGTCCACGGAAATACCCTCACCCTGCGCTCGATCGGCATCGATACCTATCGGGAGAACATCATCTACATGCGCGGCGATTGCCCTGTCTGCCGCTCGGAGGGTTTCACCGCGCTCACGCGGCTGGTGGTGGCCAATGGAGCGAAGAGCATCATCGCCACCCTGAACGTGGTCCATTCCGATCTGCTGCGCCATAGTGAGGCCGCTCTTTCCACGGAGGCCATGAAGCGCCTTGGTGGGGTCGAGGGCGGATCGATCACCATATCCCACCTCGATCCCATCAGTTCCCTGAGCCTGGTGCGTGCAAAGATCTACGGCCGTGAATTGAGCGATGAGGATCTCCGGGCCATCATCACCGATGTCACCGCAGGACGCTACTCCAACGTCGAGCTGGCGGCCTTCATCGTTGGTTCCGCAGGTGACCACCTCAACGAACGCGAGACCATCGGGCTGACCAGGGCCATGATCGCCAGCGGACAGCGGCTCAGCTGGGGCCCTGGCCCCATCATGGACAAGCATTGCGTGGGCGGGCTCCCTGGCAACCGCACCACGCCCATCGTGGTGAGCATCGTCGCGGCCGCAGGACTTACCATCCCCAAGACCTCCTCGCGTGCCATCACCTCACCGGCAGGCACTGCGGATGTCATGGAGACCATGACGCCGGTGGACCTCGGCCTGGACCGCATGCGCCGCGTGGTCGAAACGGAAGGTGGCTGCATGGTCTGGGGTGGTGCCGTGCAATTGAGCCCTGCTGATGATATCCTGATCTCCGTGGAGAAGGCGCTGGACATCGATAGTGAAGGCCAGATGATCGCTTCGGTCCTATCGAAGAAGGTGGCCGCAGGCTCCACCCACGCGATCTTTGACATTCCCCTGGGGCCTACCGCGAAAGTGCGTTCACGCGCGGCCGCACTTGCGCTCAAGGAACGAATGACGCGTACTGCGGCTGCCGTTGGTCTGAACGCCGAGGTGCTCATCACCGATGGAGGTCAGCCGGTGGGCCGGGGCATCGGTCCCGCATTGGAGGCCATGGACGTGCTGGCCGTACTCCGTCATGGCGCCGGCGCACCGCAGGACCTGAGGGAGCGGGCCCTTGTGCTCGCCGGTTCCTTGCTCGACCTGTCGGGGAAGTTTCCTCCGTCCACAGGTGCCATGAAGGCCCGCGAGATCCTGGAAAGCGGACAGGCTTGGCGGAAGTTCCATGCCATTTGTGAGGCACAGGGTGGATTCAACGAGCCCAAGGCGGCACAACATCAACACGATGTGCTGGCCGAACATGACGGGATCGTGCGCTCAGTGGACAATCGAAGGCTGGCCCGCATCGCCAAGCTGGCTGGTGCGCCACGTTCAGCGGCGGCGGGCATCAGCTTCCATGCGCCCGTTGGCCGAATGGTGCGCAAGGGCGATCTGCTGTTCACCGTCCACGCTGAAGGGCTCGGTGAACTGGAGTATGCGCTCGCATACATGCGGCAGGAGAACGGAACGATCCAATACGACTGACATGCGCAGGATCCTCTTCACCCTACCCGGCAATGAAGGCCTTGCGACCGCGATCGCCACCGCGATGGACGCTGAACAGGGGGCCCTCTCCCTGCGTCACTTTCCCGATGGCGAATCCTACGTCAGGATCCTCTCCGATGTGAAGGGGAAGCAGGCCATCGTGGTCTGCACGCTCCACCGGCCCGATGAGAAGCTGTTGCCCCTGATGTACCTGTGCCGCGCGCTGAAGGATCTCGGTGCGACCACGATCACACTTGTAGCGCCATACCTCTCCTATATGCGGCAGGACAAGGCCTTCCAGCCTGGCGAGGCGGTCACCTCGGCCTATTTCGCGGCGCTGCTTTCCTCCTTCACGGACGGCCTCGTGACGATCGATCCGCACCTGCACAGGCGAAGCACCTTGCAGGAGATCTACACGGTTCCCTGCGAAGTGCTGCATGCGTCATCGTTGATCTCGGCATGGATCAAGAAGCACGTGAAGGAGCCCGTGCTCATCGGCCCGGACAGCGAGAGCGAACAGTGGGTATCGGTAGTGGCGCACGATGCCGACGCGCCCTTCACCGTGCTGGAAAAGACCCGCCTGGGCGATGCCGATGTGCGCGTGACCGTGCCGCACGTGGAGCGCTACGCCGATCGCACCCCCGTGCTCGTGGACGACATCATCTCCACCGCGCGCACCATGATCGAGACCGTGGGCCACTTGAAGGCCATGGGCTTGAAAGCCCCTTGGTGCATCGGGACGCATGGCGTATTCGCTGGCAGGGCATATGAGGATCTACTTGCCGCAGGGGCTGCCCGCGTGATCACCTGCAATACCATACCGCATTCTTCCAACGCGATCGATGTTTCCTCGTTGATCGTGCCCGCATTGGAGCATCTGCTGAAAGAGAAACACCTGCCCATCACCGACCCGACCCAGCCATGAAAGCCTCAACGTGTCTTGTAGCCGTGCTCGTTGCGGTCGTTCTTCTCGAGGGTTGCAGACTGTACACCGAGGTCTCCTCGGACTACGACCGCACTGCTGACTTTACCAGCTATCACACCTTCGCCTGGCTGGCTGACAAGGACACCACTTCCACACCTTTCAACAACCAGGTCATCCGCAACAACACGATGAACTATTTCTCCCACTGCATGGGCGAACGCGGACTACGGGCGGAAGTGGATTCACCTGATGTGCTGCTTGAACTCGTGGTGACCAGTGCAAGGAAAGAGGTGGCCGTTCTTTCTCCTGCGCAGTACCCATCGTATAACCCGTACTACTACCCCTTCCCCAACGCCTATTACTATCGGGGACATACTGGCCAGGGGTCCCACTACACTTCGGGGTGCGCGATCGGCAAAGCCGGTTACAACGAGAGCACGATCACGTTGAACGTGATCGACCGGCGAACGAACAAGCTCGTTTGGACGGGGCGGGCCGAGGGTGACCTCTACGATCCAGTATTCATTGAGAGCAATCTTCACCCTGCTGTGTTCGATATCCTGCGCGACTTTCCGATCGCGTTGACCCGTGATCACAAACGGCCCAAGCGATAACCCCGAACGCGAATGGAACGGACCATGACGAACCAGCAAGGGGATCCCCGACCACCGACCGCCATCGGCGTGTCCATCCAATTCCTCGGTGCCTCATCAGGCATTGTAACGGGGTCGAAGTATCTGGTGCGTACACCGGGCATCAACATCCTTGTGGATTGCGGCCTGTTCCAGGGCGATAAGCGGTCACGTGCGCTCAACTGGGAGGCTCCTCCAGTGGATGTCGCTGGGATCGATCTGGTCCTGCTCACCCATGGACATTTGGACCACACCGGCTTCCTGCCCCGCCTCGTGAATTTGGGGTTCAAAGGGAGGATCCTCGCAACGGGACCGACACTGAAGATCGCGGAGATCATCCTGAAGGATACCGCGAAGATCCAGGAGGAAGAGGCTGAGCGGGCCAACCGCGAGGGCTACTCCAAGCACCTACCGGCGAAGCCGCTGTACGACCTGAAGGATGTCGAGCGCACAGCAGCGCTGTTCGAGGAGATCACTGAAGGCGAATGGATCACGCTTGCCGCCACCATCAAGGCCCGGTTCCAATACGTGGGGCACATCATCGGCGCAACGTTCATCGAACTGGATATCGCGGGCGAACGGATCGTCCTCTCCGGCGATGTTGGGCGCAAGGAGGACATCCTGCTCCACCCACCCAAGAGGCCTGAACGGGCCGATGTGCTGCTGATCGAATCCACCTATGGCGATCGTGTGCATATCGGTGAAGAGGACGCGATACGTCAACTCGCGGATGTGGTCAACGAGACCATTGCCCGCGGTGGAAGCATGTTCATTCCCAGTTTCGCCGTGGAGCGGACCCAACTGCTGATGCTCGCCCTTTGGCGGCTATTGGAGGAAGGGAGCATCCCGCGCATTCCCATGGTCATTGACAGCCCCATGGGCGTGAGCGTACTCGACCTCTTCCATCACAGCCGTACCTGGCACAAGCTGGCTCCGGAAGAATGCACGCGCATGTGCGCTCATTTCCGCAGGACCATGCGGTTCCAGGAGACCCTGCAGCTTCGTAAGGACAATGAACCCAAGATCGTGATCGCCGGTAGTGGCATGGTCACTGGCGGACGCATCCTGAACTACCTGGAGTATCGCGCGGGCAATACGAAGGATACGCTGTTGTTCGTAGGGTATCAGGCCGAAGGCACCAAGGGAAGGGCCCTGCTCGAAGGGGCGACCACGTTGCGGGTGTACGGCAAGGTGGTCCCGTTCAAAATGCAGGTGCGGTGCATCGATGGCTTGTCCGCGCATGGCGATCAGCGGGATCTCCTGTGGTGGTTGGAATTGGTGAAGGACCCGCCACGAAAGGTCTTCATCGTGCATGGTGAAAAGGACGCAGCCCTGGCGTTCCGGAAATCATTGCTCGAACAGCGTGGTTGGGAGGCGGAACTTCCGGTGTTGAACGAACAAGTGAATATCAGCTAGCATCATGGCACGGCATCTGTCAACCGCGATGGTGTTCTCCACCCTGATCTGGGCGGGAACATGCCCCGCACAAGACGTCTATCGGTCCTTCAGCTCGCCCCTGCACATCAAGGCCGTTTGGAACGACCTGCCCGTGCTGGCCATCACGAACGATACGCGTGTCATCCTGGATTACGAGAAGGCTACATTCGAGATCATGTTCGATCCATCCAGCCTGAGATGCGGAGTGCCGGCACTGGATTCCATTTTCATCGCACACCAAGGGGCCCCGATCGTGTTCACCGGCAAACTGCTCGGCATGAACCACATCGAAACGAAAAAGCACCCACCGCTCGACTTCGATGTGGAAGGGCGCTTGGCGCACATGGATGTCGATGAGCCGATCATCGGCAGGGGGCACTTGGAGCACATTTTCGCTGGGCAGTATGCCTGCCTGCTGGAGATCACCTTCATCGTTCCAGTAACGCGGTTCCACCTCGACGAGTCGTTCCCGGGTCTCTCTGGCAACCTGACTTTCCATGTAATTCAGACCTTGCTGAAGCGCCAGAACGATTAGACCCTGCGCGAACCAACCCGGATGATCAAGCTCGATCACATTCCCACTACGCCACCGAAGAGGTGGACCAAGGCAAGGGCCGATCAAGGCTTGGGGCAACTTCACAAGGAACTCTTCGAGCTTCAGAACAAGTTCCATGCGGATGGAAAACATGCGCTCTTGATCATCATCCAAGGCATGGATACCTCGGGCAAGGATGGAACGATCCGCCATGCCCTGATGTGCATGAACCCCCTGGGGGTGCACGCGAGGTCGTTCCAGGAACCGAGCTTGGAGGAGGCCAGGCACGACTTCCTTTGGAGGATATATCCGCATTTGCCCGCCAAGGGAATGATCGAGGTCTTCAACCGCTCTTACTACGAGGATGTGTTGGTGCCCGCAGTATCGAAGAGCATCAAGAAGGCTGAGAAGAAGCATCGCTACGAGCTGATCAACTCGCTCGAAAAGCATTGGGAGCGCAGTGATATCCATGTTCTGAAGTTCTATCTCCACATCAACAAGGAGGAGCAAAGGGCGAACATCAAGGCGCGGAAGAAGGATCCAGCCAAGAAGTGGAAGTACGATGCGTCCGATGATAGCGCGGCCAGGCAGTGGGACCGGTACCAAAAGGCGTTCGAGGAAGTGATCGCGAATTGTTCGGCCGTTAGCTGGAACATCGTTCCTTCGGGCAAACCATGGTATCGGAACTACAAGGTCGCTGAAGTGGTTCGGGACCACTTGCAGTCACTACACCTGAAATACCCGACCTAGGCACCCGCGATGATCAACAACCTCATCACCTGGTCCCTCCGCAACCGCATCATCGTGCTGCTCTTCGCGGCTGCGATCGCGGTGTATGGCTTCTTCGCGGTGAAGAACACGGCGGTGGACGCGATCCCCGACCTGTCGGAGAACCAGGTGATCATCTTCACGGAGTGGATGGGCCGCAGCCCGCAGATCATCGAGGACCAGATCACCTACCCGCTGGTGAGCAACCTGCAGGGTATCCCGAAAGTGAAGAACATCCGGGCGAACAGCATGTTCGGGATGAGCTTCGTGTTCGTGATCTTCGATGATGAGGTGGACATCTACTGGGCGCGCACGCGGGTGCTGGAACGCCTGAACTACGCGCAACGCCTATTGCCGGAGGGTGCCACACCCACGTTGGGACCTGATGGTACCGGCCTGGGCCATGTCTTCTGGTACACCCTGGATGCTCCTGGGCACGATCTGGGTGAACTGCGGGCCTTGCAGGACTGGTACATCCGCTTCGCGCTTCAAACGGTGGAGGGTGTGAGCGAGGTGGCCTCCTTCGGCGGCTTCCAGCGGCAGTACCAGGTGATCGTGGATCCGCTGAAGCTGAACTACTACGGCATCCCCCTGATGGACGTGGCCGATCGCGTCAAGGCCAACAACAACGACGTGGGCGGCCGCAAGTTCGAGCAGAGCGACATGGGCTACATCGTGCGCGGGCTGGGATACATCAAGGACATCCACGAGATCGAGGACATCCCCTTGAAGACGGTGAACTCCGTACCGGTGCGGGTGAAGGACGTGGCCACCGTGCAGATGGGCGGTGACCTGCGCTTGGGGATCGTGGAGGAGAACGGCGAAGGCGAGAAGGTCGGCGGGATCGTGGTGATGCGCTACGGTGAGAACGCGAAGGACGTGATCGAGCGCGTGAAGGAGAAGATCACCGACGTGGAGAAGGGCCTGCCCGAGGGCATCACCTTCAAGGTGGCCTACGATCGATCCACCCTCATCGATGAGACCATCGCCACGTTGAAGGACGCGGTGGTGGAGGAGATCATCGTGGTGGTGGTCGTCCTCTTCATCTTCCTGCTGCACGCGCGCAGTGCGCTGGTGGTAGTGGTCACGATCCCCATGTCGGTGCTGATCGCCTTCATCCTGATGCAGTGGTTCGGCATCACGTCGAACATCATGTCGCTTTCCGGTGTGGCGCTCGCCGTGGGCGACCTCGTGGATGCCGGCATCGTGATGGTGGAGAACGCGATGCGCTCGATCAGTGGAGAGGACGAACCCGCCTTGGAGCCATGATGACCAACGCGGAACGGGAACAGCGGATCGAGGCTTCGGCGAAGCTCATCGGCAAAGCCGTGTTCAATTCCATTTTGATCACGCTCGTGTCCTTCAGCCCCATCCTCTTCCTCACCGGCCAGGAGCACAAGCTCTTCTCGCCGCTGGTGTGGACGAAGACCTTCGCCATGATCGGCTCGGCCTTCGTGGCGATCCTGCTGGTGCCGGTACTGATGGCCATCTTCCTGAAAGGGAAGGTGCGGCCGGAAAGCAAGCACCCGGTCTCGCGCTTCTTCCTCCGCTTGTATTCGCCGCTGCTCCGCTGGTGCCTGCGTTGGAAGCGGACCACGCTTGCATTCGGGATGGTGCTCGTGCTGGGCAGCGTGCCGCTGGTGATGAACCTCGGCACCGAGTTCATGCCACCCCTGGACGAGGGCTCCTTGCTCTTCATGCCGGTGACCATGCCCGACGTATCCAACACCGAGGTGAAGCGCATCATGCAGGTGCAGGACAAGTTGATGCTCACCGTGCCGGAGGTATTGAACGTCCTGGGCAAGGCAGGCCGCGCCAGCACCGCCACCGACAACGCGCCCATCAGCATGATCGAGACGATCATCCTCCTCAAGCCCCGCGAGGAGTGGCGCGAGGGTGTTGACAAGGACAGCATCATCAACGAGCTGAACACCAAGCTCCAGATCCCCGGCGTGATCAACGGCTGGACGCAGCCGATCATCAACCGCATCAACATGCTCTCCACGGGCATCCGCACGGATGTGGGCTTGAAGATCTATGGCCAGCACCTGGACACCCTCGACCGGCTGGCCCAGGAGTTCAAGAAAGAGCTGGCCGGGCTGGAAGGCGTGCAGGACCTGTACGTGGAACCGATCATCGGTGGGAAATACCTCGACATCCGCATCAAGAAGGAGGAGATCGGGCGCTACGGACTTTCCGTTGACGAGGTGAACACGTTCATCGAAACCGCCCTGGGTGGCATGAACGTGACCACCACCATCGAGGGCCGCCAGCGCTTCAGCGTGAACGTGCGTTTCGCCCAGGACTACCGCGACCAGTTCGACAAGATCCAACGTCTGCAATTGCAGACCATGGACTACGGCCCCATCCCCTTGAGCGCCGTGGCCGACATCGCCTTCAACGACGGGCCGCCGATGATCACTTCCGAGAACGCCTTGTTGCGTGGCACCCTGCTCTTCAACGTGCGCGGGCGCGACATGGGCAGCACCGTGAACGACGCGAAGAAGCGGCTGGAGGGTGCCGTGGAGAAACTGCCCAAGGGCTACTACCTGCAATGGAGCGGACAGTACGAGAACCAGGTGCGGGCGGAGCAGCGGCTGAAGATCATCATGCCCATCGTGCTCCTCATCATCATGGTCATCCTCTATTTCACCTTCCATTCGCTGCGCGAGGTGCTCATCGTGCTGTCGAGCATTCCCGTGGCGCTGGTGGGCGGCGCATACTCCCTGTACTTCTTCGACGTGAACTTCTCCGTGGCCGTCGCGGTGGGCTTCATCGCGCTCTTCGGCGTGGCCGTGGAGACCGGTGTGCTCATGCTGGTCTACATGAACAACTCCCTGCACCTGCGGGTGAAGAAGCAGGGCAAGGCCGGAACGCCCATGACGGACAAGGACATCGAGGAGGCGATCTACGACGGGGCCGCTCTGCGCCTGCGCCCGAAACTGATGACCGTGCTGGTGGACATCATCGGCCTGATGCCCGTGCTCCTGGCCACCGGCACGGGCAGTGATGTGATGAAGCCGATCACGATCCCGTTCGTGTTCGGCCTGATCACCTCCACGCTCTTCGTGCTCATCGTGCTGCCCGTGATGTACGCGATGGTGCGCGAGCGGGAATTGAAGAAGACAGGGAACCTGGTGGTACGTGAATTCGAGGATTGACCATGAAGCGATCGCTCCTCTTTTCCCTCCTGATCGCATGCGCGCTGCGTGGCATGCCGCAGGTACTTTCATTGGACAGCATCCTGCACACGATCGACGCTGCGCATCCGGAACTGCGCATGTACGACGCGCGGATCCAGGCCTATGACACGTACGCCGAAGGTGCGCGCGCACTGGATCCGCCGCAGGTGGGAGGCGGCCTGTTCATGACGCCGTACAACACCGGGCTGTGGAAGTCGGATGGAATGGGCGATCCGGGCATGGGCTCCTTCATGCTCAGCGCCGAGCAGATGATCACCAACGCGGGCAAGCGCAACGCCAACGCATCGTACATGCTGGGCATGTCGAAGGTGGAGGCGGAAATGCGCAATGCCACGCGCAACGAGCTGTTCAGCATGGCGAAGCGATCGTACTATGAATGGCTTGTGCTGGAACAGAAGAAACGTGTGCTGGCCCAAAGCGAGGCGCTGATCAACTACCTCGTGCGGGCCGCCGAGATCCGCTACACCTACGGCATGGACAAGCTGAACGCCTACTACAAGGCCAAGGCCATGCTCGGCGATGTGCAAGGCATGCGGCTGATGACGGACCTGGAGATCGATCGCATGCGCATCATGCTCAACACCGCCATGGCGCGCGACAAGTCAACGGCCTTCGCCATCGACACCGCGTTCGCGCCCACCACGCCCGAAGCCAGGACCCTGGACACCACGCTGGTACTCTCACGGCGCAGCGACCTGCGCGCCATCGACCGCAACATCGACCTGCTGCGCTTCAAGCAGGATGTGCAGCGCGCATCGTTGCGGCCCGACTTCGGCATCAAGTACGATCACATGGTGGGCTTCGGCACGCAGCCCCAGCAGTTCAGCCTCATGGGCATGCTCACCGTTCCCATCGCGCCCTGGTCCAGCAAAATGTACAAGGCGACCATCGCGGGTCTCGATCCCGAGATGCTCGCCTTGCGCGAAACGAAGAACGCGCTGGTGAACCAGACCCTTGGTGAACTGAACCTGCTGCGCGCGGAGATCGCCACCAAGCAGCAGCAACTGGACCTCTACGACAACACCATCGTGCCTTCCATGCGCAACAACTACCAGACGGCGCTGCTGGCCTACGAGCAGAACACCGAAGAACTGTTCATGGTGCTCGATGCCTGGCAGAACCTGCGCCTCACCGAACTCGCTCGCCTGGACCTGCTGAAGGACCTCTACCTGCTCTATGCCTCCCATGATGAACAATTGGAGATCCGCTGACCGCTCGCTGCTGCCGCACGCAGCCGCACTGCTGATCGCATCAGCGGCGCTCACGCGGTGTGGCAGCAAGGACGCGGCGGAGGCGGACCACTCGGCGCATCAAGGCGGACACGCAGGGATGGAAATGCCTGCGATGACCGCACCTGTTGAATTGGACACGAACCTCGACGCCACCCTGCGCGCACCGAACACGTTCGTTGTGGCCGACCTCGAAACAGTGAAGATCGAGCACCGCGAACTCTCCATGGACCTGAGCAGCACCGGCCTGCTGACCTACGATCCGCGCAGCATCCGAAGCGTCTCAGCCAGGGCCGCCGGATGGATCGAGAAGCTGCATGTGAAGTACCGCTACCAACCCGTGCGGCAGGGGCAGCCGCTCATGGAACTGTACAGCAGGGAACTGGTCACCGAGCAGGAGAACTTCCTCTTTCTATCGCGACAAGGCTCAGCTGATCCGGGGATGCTCGCGTCGGCGGAAAGGCGACTCTCGCTGCTCGGCTTTACCGAACAGCAGATCGCAGACCTGCGTGCTTCCGGAAAGGTGCAACGAGCGGTGACCTACTACAGCCCTGCTGCCGGGCACCTGCACGAGAACGATGGCGCAGGAACCAAAGCTCCAGACGCAGCGATGACCTCGTCCAGTTCCAGTGATCAAGGCCTGTCCTTGCGCGAAGGCGCTTACGTGGAGAAGGGCCAGACGCTGTTCACCATCTATGGCACCCATACCGTGCTCGCCTTGCTCAATGTCCATCCGACGGACGGACAGGATCGGATCGCCGTGGGCCAGCGGGTGTCGGTGAGCATTGATGGCTCCATCGGCATGCCGATGGAAGGCACGGTGGATCTGGTGGAACCGATCTATCGCGAAGGCACTTCGGTGGTCTCGGTGCGCGTGTACCTGGCCAACCCAAGCGACTCCCTTCGCATTGGTTCCCGTATCACGGCCACCATACATCTTACGCAACGCAGGGTATTGGCAGTGCCAGCGTCCGCTGTCGTCAGCACAGGCCTGCACCACTATGTCTTCGTGAAGGCGAATGGCGGGTTCCGTTCCCGGCCCGTGATCGCGGGCGTGCGCTCGGGTGAGTGGATCGAACTGCGATCCGGCTTGAGCGAACAGGATGCAATAGCGCGCAATGCACATCTGTTGATCGACAGCGAAAGCTTCCTCAAGATAACCACACCATGAAGGCGGCCAGGATCATCGTGCCGGTGTTGATCGTCCTGCTTGGCTTTTCCTGCGGGAGCAAAAAGACCGAGGTCGCGGACGATGGCGTGTACTACACCTGCTCCATGCATCCACAGGTGATGGAACAGCAGCCGGGCGATTGTCCCATCTGCAAGATGCCCCTGATCGCGGTGCGCGAGAACACCACCCAGCAAGCCGGTGAACTCCAACTGAACGAGCGGCAGGTCCAACTGGGCAACATCCGTGTGGATAGCGCGCGGGTGCGGTCGCTCACGCAGGAGTTGCTCCTTCCCGGCAGGCTAGTGGTGAACCAACAGGCGCTGACCACGGTGAGCACGCGTGTGATGGGCCGCATCGAGAAACTCCATTTCAAGAACATAGGCGACCGTGTGCAGCAGGGGGATCCGCTCTATGCCCTATACAGTGAGGAGCTGAACATCGCGGTGAGCGAGTTGCTCTTTGCGCGCGACCTGGCGGCGAAGACCGCGTCTGGCGCTGCCGATCCCGACCGCCTGGAGCGGATCGCCCGGAACAAACTGCTGGCCTATGGCCTCACGGAAGCGCAGGTGAACGCATTGGCCACCCTGGAGCGCCCGCCCTATACCATCGAATTCACCAGCCCTGCTACCGGCGTGATCACGGACTTGCCCATCCGTGAAGGAGAGACCCTCATGCAGGGTGCCGTTGTGATGAAGATCGCCGCGCTCTCATCGCTCTGGGCCGAAGCACAGGTCTATCCCATGGACCGGGCGCGGATCGCGCTGGGAGCGGAAGGCCGCGTCACGCTGCCCGGCCTTCCAGACACCGTGATCACCGCGCCGCTCACCTTCGCCAACCCGGAATTGGATCCCTCATCGACCATCGGTCTCGTTCGGTTGGACATCCCCAATACCGGCGGCATCCTTCAGCCCGGCATGCAGGTGTACGTTCATGTGCCCATCGGTGAGGTCACCACCCTTGCCCTTCCCACGGATGCGGTACTCCGCGATGGTGAAGGCAGCTCGGTCTGGATCGCCACGGGTCCCGGCCGCTTCAAGGTGGTCATGGTCACCACCGGCGCCGAGGCCGGTGGCTTCACAGCGATCACGAGCGGCATCAAGGCCGGTGATCAAGTGGTGATCTCCGGTGCCTACCTGCTCAACAGCGAATTCAAATTCAGGCAGGGCAGCGACCCGATGGCCGGGATGGAGATGTAGTTTGATGGTGGATCAATTTGCCGGCATTCTATTTCTGTGGGGTTGAGAGATCACTTTGGGATAGAAGCGATGTGTGCCTATCCACCCAACTGGAACGCACGGATTTGACCTCCTCCTGTGGATATTGTGCCAGACATGAGGGCGGCAGCGCAATTCAATGCGCACTGATGCAGTTGAATGAATGGCAGCGATGAGCACTGTTAAGCTCAGGACCGAGCACAGGCTTCGAAAACGAGATCCTGCATAGTGAACGTCTGCGTTTCTAGGGCGCAGGGTCCATACAAGCTCCTGTGGCCAGCAGCCTGTGCTTTGATCCTTCAGTGAACGCATGGTCTGAACGGCTATTTATCCTCTGGTGCCACATACCCCTTGACGCCCCCCGCAGGGGCACTTCACCAGGCCCAGGCGCACCAGGCCGTACAGCAGGCTTACGCGGCCGTGCACCTTCAGTTTGCGGAACAGGTTGTCCGTATAGCGATCCCCTGTGCGGGGCTTATTGGCCAAGGAGGCAGCTACGGCCTGGCGCACGGGCGTGGCGTGGTGGCAGAGCTGCTGGGCCAGTTCGGTCTCCTTGGGGGTAGGCTTCGGCAGCTTGCCCGGTGGGAGCTTCAGCAGGAGGTGGCGGTACACCCCGTGATCCAGCACGTGGTTCAGGATGTCGTAGAAGTCCTGCGTCAGGGTGCCTTTGCCGATCAAACCCAGGACGCCAACGCCGCGCAATGCGGGTTGGTGGTGAGCGGCTAGGGTTTGAATGCCGGGGTTGGAATTGTCATTCGGCGGGGTCGCCCTCCCAAAGAAATTGAACGAATAACGGACCTTGCGGCATAGCTGTATACATTCGCGTTCCATGCGCCGCCTGCTCTTCCTCCTCACCCTTGCCCTCTATGGCTATAGCGCCATGGACCTGCATGAGTGGGCGCATGTCCCGGCCACCGTGGTGCATTGGGCGGAACACCACACGGACCTGGGCCACCACGATGAAGAGACCGGCGAACATCACGACGAGCACGGCGACCATGACCCCTTCGGGTGCGAAGAGCATGGAACTTGCACTGCTTTCGGAGCCTTGGGGTTGACGATGGAGCCGCAAATGGCGGCGTTCCACGTTCCCGTGCTGGACCGCCCCGTGGCGGTTCTCTTTGATGAGGGCGCGCTCGCCGCTTTCTCCGGTTCCAAGTGGAACCCTCCCAAGGCTTAGTCGTCCACCGCCAGGTGGACCCGTGAACGCACCGTCCGCCGTATGGCGGACGAGTTGCCGCCAATGCGCGCACCTGCGTTCGGTAGTCGTCTTCCTCTTCACGTTCTCAAGTCCCGTTCGTCATGATCGACAAGGTCATCCAGTTCTCCATCCGCAACAAAGCCATCATCGGGCTCTTCACGCTCGTGCTGGTGCTCTACGGCGCGTACTCGCTATCGCAACTGCCGATAGATGCCGTACCCGACATCACCAACAACCAGGTGCAGGTGATCACCACCACACCCACCCTTGCGGCGCAGGAGGTGGAGCAATTCGTTACCGCGCCCATCGAGCGCGCCATGGCCAGCTTGCCCGATCTGGTGGAGATCCGCTCCATCAGCCGCTTCGGGCTCAGCCTCGTCACCATCGTGTTCGAGGATGACGTGGACACCTACTTCGCGCGAACACTGGTGGACCAGCGCCTGGGCGAGGCCGCCGAGTTGATACCTCCCGGCGTGGGTACGCCCACCTTGGCCCCGGTAAGCACGGGCCTAGGCGAGGTGTACCAATACGTGCTGCACCCGAAGGAGGGCTACGAAGGCAAGTTCACGCCAAGCGAACTGCGCACCATCCAGGAATGGATCGTGGTGCGGCAACTGCTGGGCACGCCCGGCGTGGCCGAGGTGAACAGCTACGGCGGGGAGGTGAAGCAGTATGAGGTGAGCGTGGACCCGAAGCGCTTGCAGAGCATGGGCGTCACCATCGGCGAATTGTTCGCAGCCTTGGAAAGCAACAATGAGAACACCGGCGGCGCTTACATCGAGCGGCGGCCGAACAGCTACAGCATACGCGGCGAGGGCCTGTTGCGCACAGTGGATGACATCCGCAAGGTGGTGATCAAGACACCCGAAGGCGGCGTGCCACTGCTCGTGGGCGATGTGGCCGAAGTGGGCTTCGGCTCATCGCCGCGCTATGGTGCGCTCACGCGCAACGGCGAAGGCGAAGTGGTGGGCGGCGCGGTGATGATGCTGAAGGGAGCCAATAGCGCGCAAGTCGTCGAAGACATCGAAGCGCGCATACCGAACGTGCAGAAGGCCCTGCCGGAAGGCCTGATGATCGAACCCTATCTCGTGCGCAGCGATCTGGTGAAGAGGGCCATTGGTACGGTGAAGACCAACCTGATCGAGGGCGCGCTGATCGTGATCTTCGTGCTGGTGCTCTTCCTGGGCAACTGGCGGGCGGGCCTCATCGTGGCCTCGGTGATCCCGCTGTGCATGCTCTTCGCCATCATCCTCATGAACGCCTTCGGCGTCAGCGGCAATTTGATGTCGCTCGGTGCCATCGACTTCGGCCTGATCGTGGACGGCGCGGTGATCATTGTGGAAGCCACATTGCACCACCTGCATTCGCGCTTCAAAGGGCGTGTGCTCTCACGCGAGGAGATGGACCGCGAGGTGTTCGTGAGCGCCAGCAAGATCCGCAGCAGCGCGGCCTTCGGCGAGATCATCATCCTCATCGTTTACATCCCGATCCTTACGCTGGTGGGCATCGAAGGCAAGATGTTCCGGCCCATGGCCATCACCGTGAGCTTCGCCATCCTAGGCGCCTTGCTGCTCTCGCTCACCTACGTGCCCATGATGAGCGCGCTCTTCCTGCCGCGCAACACGGCGCACAAACGCAACCTCAGCGATCGCATGATGGACCGCTTCCAGAAATGGTACGACCCCATCATCGGCTTCGCGCTGCGCAACCGATTGAAGACCATTGGCGTGGCCGTTGCACTCTTCATCGGTTCCATCTTCCTCTTCGCGCGCATGGGCGGCGAGTTCATTCCCACGCTGGAAGAAGGCGACTTCGCTTTCCACAGCATCCTGCCGCAGGGGGCATCGCTCAGCCAGAGCATCGCCAACAACGCCAAGGTGGAGAAGATCCTGCTCCAGTTCCCCGAGGTGGAGCAGGTGGTGGGTCGCACGGGCAGCGCCGAGATCCCCACCGACCCCATGCCACCCGAAGCCACCGACCTCATGATCATCCTGAAGGACAAGGACGAGTGGACCACCGCGCATGATCGCGAGGCCTTGCAGGACACCATGCTGCAAGCCTTGAAGCAGGTTCCCGGCGTGTTCTACGAAGCCACACAACCCATCCAGATGCGATTCAACGAACTGATGACCGGCATACGGCAGGACGTGGCCGTGAAGATCTATGGCGAGAACATGGACACGCTAGCGGTGATCGCGGAGAAGATCGCGGGCATCGTGGGCGAAGTGCAAGGCGCGGGCGAACCGCAGGTGGAAAAGGTGGTGGGACTTCCACAGATCACCGTCACCTACGATCGTGCGCGCGTGGCGCAGTACGGCCTCAACATCCGCGAACTGAACCGCACGGTGCGCACGGCCTTCGCGGGTGAAAGCACAGGGGCCATCTACGAGAACGAGCGTCGCTTCGACCTGGTGGTGCGACTTGCCCAGCAGCAACGGCAGAGCATCGAAGACGTGCGATCGCTGTTCGTGGCATTGCCCGGCGGCGGCCAGATCCAATTGCAGCAAGTGGCCAACGTGGCGCTGGTGCCCGGCCCCGCGCAGATCAGCCGCGAGGATGCCAAGCGCCGCATCGCCGTGGGCGTGAACATCCGCGGGCGCGACGTGGAGAGCTTCGTGGAGGAACTCAAAGGTCGCATCGATGGCGAAGTGCGCATGCCTTCCGCGTACTACTACACTTTCGGCGGTACGTTCGAGAACCTGCAGGCAGCGAGCAAGCGACTGATGGTGGCCGTGCCCATCGCGCTGGCCCTCATCTTCCTTCTGCTCTTCTTCACCTTCAACAGCGTGAAGCGCGCGCTGCTGATCTACACCGCGATCCCCATGAGCGCGATCGGCGGCGTGCTCGCTTTGATGGCGAGAGACTTGCCCTTCAGCATCAGCGCGGGCGTGGGCTTCATCGCCCTGTTCGGCGTGGCGGTGCTCAACGGCATCGTGCTCATCAGCACCTTCGATCAACTGGAAAAGGAAGGCGTCAGCGACCTGAAGGAACGCGTGCTCCAAGGAACCCGCATCCGTTTGCGCCCCGTGCTGATGACCGCCGCCGTGGCCTCGCTCGGTTTCCTGCCCATGGCCCTCAGCGGCAACGCGGGCGCGGAAGTGCAGCGGCCGC
>JAEUSV010000141.1 GCA_016788485.1 Flavobacteriales bacterium | reverse complement strand
GTCGGCCATCACCTGGCTCAGCTTGGCATCGCCCAGCATCACGGGCACGATGGCCGCACCGGCGCCGCGGGTCTTGAAGCCCAGGGCCTCGATGCCCGTGCGGAAGCGGTCCACGTTGCGCTCCAGGCGGTCGCGCAGCTCAGTGCTCGAGCTCAGCAGGTCGATGACCTTGATGCTGGCACCCACGATGGCCGGGGCCAGCGAGTTGCTGAAGAGGTAGGGTCGGCTGCGCTGGCGCAGCATCTCGATGATCTCCTTGCGACCGGTGGTGTAGCCGCCCATGGCCCCGCCCAGCGCTTTGCCGAGGGTCCCGGTGATTATGTCCACGCGGCCCATCACCCCGCAATGCTCCACGCTGCCCCGACCGGTCTTTCCGATGAAGCCGGCGGCGTGGCACTCGTCCACCATCACCAGCGCATCGTACTTGTCGGCCAGGTCGCACACGCCTTTCAGGTCCGCCACGATGCCGTCCATGCTGAACACGCCGTCCGTAACGATGATCTTGAAGCGGTGCTTCTTCTCGCTGGCGATCTTCAGCTGCGCCTCGAGGTCGGCCATGTCGTTGTTGGCGTACCGGTAGCGCGCGGCCTTGCACAGGCGCACACCGTCGATGATGCTGGCGTGGTTGAGCGAATCGCTGATGATGGCGTCCTCCTCACCGAAGAGCGGCTCGAACACGCCGCCGTTGGCATCGAAGCAGGCGGCGTAGAGGATGGTGTCCTCCGTGCCGTGGAAGGCGGCGAGCTTGGCCTCGAGCTCCTTGTGGATGTCCTGTGTGCCGCAGATGAAGCGCACGCTGCTCATGCCGTAGCCATGCGTGTCGAGCGTGGCGTGCGCGGCCTTCACCACCTCGGGGTGCGAGCTCAGGCCGAGGTAGTTGTTCGCGCAGAAGTTGAGGACCTGCTTCCCATTGACGGTGATCTCGGCGCCCTGCTCGCTGGTGATGATGCGTTCACGCTTGAAGAGGCCGGCCTCGTCGATGGACTTCAGTTCCTTGGCGAGGTGCTGCTGGATGGCGCCGTACATGGGGAATGGGAATGGGCTGCAAGTATACCGAGCCGCTTCCGCAGCCCGACCTTGACCCTTGTTACTTGTCCCTTGCTGCTTTAGCCTTGAAGCTTGCGCCTTGCCTAGCTCTTGTCCACCACACGCGGCACCTTGAAGTAGTCGCTGTCCTTGACGGGTGCGTTGCGCAGGGCCTCCTGCTTGGTGACCTCGGTGCGCGCCTCGTCGTCGCGCAGCACGTCCTGCTCGTCGGTCATGAAGATCAGGGGCTCCACGCCCTTGGTGTCCACCTCGTTGAGCTTCTCCACGAAGTCGATCACGCGCTGCATGTCCTGCAGGATCGAGGCACGGGCGGCGGGGTCGCTGAAGTCCAGGCGGGCCAGTTCGGCGATGCGGTCCAGGGTGGCGTTGTCGATCTTCATCGGCGGTGGCGGCGTTGTTCGGCCTCGAGCAGCGGGCCTTCGACCACGTTGAACACCCGCATGCGCAAAGCTACCAGATCGGCCTCGGTGAGGCCGGCGGTGGGGATGGGCGGGTGCACCACGGCGTGGGTGAAGCCGGGATGCCCGCGGCTCAGCAGGTCCTCGGGGTCACCGAAGATGCGCCAGTTGTCCACGAAGGTCACGGGCACGATGGGCACCTGGTGCTGGATGGCCATCTTGAAGGCGCCGTCCTTGAAGTGCTTCATGCGCGGGGCGGTGCGCGGGATGGTGCCCTCCGGGAAGAGGGCCACGCTGGTGCCGCGGGCCAGGGCGCGACCGGCCTTCTGCAGGGCGCGGGCGGCCTCGGTGTGGCTGCCGCGGTTCACCGCGATGTTCATGTCGCGGAGGAAGATGTTGAAGAGCGGCCACTTGAGCAGCTCGTACTTGCCCATGAGCACGAAGTACTCCGGCAGCAGCACGTACAGGTGCGGGATGTCGAGGTAGCTGCCGTGGTTGCAGCAGATCACATAGGGCGGCCGGGGCAGCTCGCCCACCCACCTGGCGCGCAGGGGGGTGAGGGTGAGCCACTGCAGCACCTTGGCGAAGCGCCGCATCCAACGGAAGGCCGACGGGTAGCCGCTGGGGTCGCGCAGCAGGCGGCGGAACAGCGGGTAGGTCACCAGCAGCACCAGGTAGAAGGCGATGCCGTACCACAGCTTGTAGAGGAAGCGCGGCACGGCGAAGAGCCAGCGGAACAGCTGCACACGGGTGCTCTCCCCGTCGGCGATGGCGGGGCGGTCGGTGTGCGTATGCGGTGACATGCCGGAGCGGGGAAGCCGCGAAATTAACCCGCTATCTTCGCCGGCCTTCCCGAACACGCATGGCCCGCGTCCTTACAGGCATCCAGAGCACCGGCACGATCCACCTCGGCAACGTGCTGGGCGCCATCCGCCCCGCCATCGCCATGAGCACGGCGCCCGGCAACGAGTCCTACCTGTTCATCGCCGACCTGCACGCCCTCACCCAGGTGAAGGACGCCGCGGTGATGCGCGACAACACGCAGCGCGTGGCGGCCTCGTGGCTGGCCTGCGGGCTCGACACGCAGCGCACCGTGTTCTACCGCCAGAGCGACGTGCCCGAGGCCACCGAGCTCGCCTGGTACCTCAGCTGCTTCTTCCCCTACTCGCGGCTGGCGCTGGCGCACAGCTTCAAGGACAAGGCCGACCGGCTGGAGGACGTGAACGGCGGGCTGTTCACCTACCCCATGCTCATGGCGGCCGACATCCTGCTGTACGACGCGCACGTGGTGCCCGTGGGCAAGGACCAGAAGCAGCACATCGAGTTCACGCGCGATGTGGCCGAGCGCTTCAACCACCAGATGGGCGACACCTTCGTGGTGCCCGAGGAGCGCATCGACGAGCAGGTGATGGTGGTGCCCGGCACCGACGGCGAGAAGATGAGCAAGAGCCGCGGCAACCTCATCAGCCTGTTCGCGCCCGAGGCGGTGGTGAAGAAGGAGGTGATGGGCATCGTGACGGACAGCACACCGATGGAGGAGCCGAAGGACCCCGAGGCCAACACCATCTACAAGCTCTTCAAGCTGGTGGCCCCGGCCGATGCCGTGGCCGACATGGCGTCGAAGTTCCGGGCCGGCGGCTACGGCTACGGCCACGCCAAGAAGGAGCTGCTCGCCGCCATCCTCGATGGCTTCCGCACCGAACGCGAACGTTACACGCAGCTCATGGCCGACCCCGCCGAGGTGGAGCGGCAGTTGTTGATGGGTGCGGAGAAAGCGCGGGGTGTGGCCTCGGTAACGCTGCGGCGCGTGCGCGAACGCCTCGGCCTGCGGGCCTGATCGATCAGGCTTGTTGGGCGCGGTGCAGGGGCGGTGCGCCGCCGGACACCTCCTTCGGCTCGGCATCGGGCACCACGTCCACGCTCAAGGCCACCGCACGGTCGGCGAGCAGGCGCATCATCACGTGGATGCACACGATCAGGCCCACCATCTCCAGCGTCTCCTCCACCGTGATGATCATGCAGTAGGCCAGGTTGCTGGGCAGGTCGGTGTCGTGCGCGGCCTCGGCCACCTTGCCGCTCCAGGCCTCCATCACCACCGCGCCGAGCACATAGAGCACGCCGCTGAGGAAAAGCCCGTTGCGTGTGGCCGCAGGGAGCTTCACCACGAACCGCAGCATGTAGATGCCCAACGCGCCCGCCGCGATGCCATAGGGGATCACCCAGGCATAGTAGAGCCATCCCATGTGCCATTGGTCCCAACCGATCAGGCGCAGGGTGACCAGCATGAACTGCTCATGCACCTGCGCGCCCTCGTCGATCGCTAGGAACAGGAAAGCCGCCGTCATCACCATCCATGGGCGTTGGGGCAGGTTCCGCTCACTGCGGCCGGCCAGGTAGAACAGCACAGCCCCCAGGAAGAAGAGACCGCAATTGAAGAAAGTGGGCATGTTGTCCTCCCGGTCCATGTCGAACAACAGGGTGAGGGCGCCCCAAGCCTTGTGCATCACCATGTGGCCGAACTGCACCAGGCCATGGGCCATCAGCAAGACACCGAAGGCGACCAAGAGGACCTTGGTCACACGACGCGGGGAGAGTTGCGCATGGAACCTCATTGGAGAGGAATGAGGCACGAAATTAACCGGTCGTCAACGGCTTGTCAACACATTTTGTTCGTTCGTCGATGATAATCCACCATTCGTCGATGGTTTGGACGACAAGAACCTGGGGCCGTGCATGGCCAGCAAGTAGAAGGAAAGGATGACCAGCAAGAGGAGCAGGACCACCCGACCACCGGTGCGCTGGTCCTCCGACCACACCGGCACCAGCAGCACAAGGGCGACGATCCCCGTGATGAACACCAACACCTGCATCTCGAGCGCATCGTCCTGCGCTTCCGCATAGGACCAGATGGTCATGGCCGGACGCCGGTAACGCCGCACGGTGCCGAAGATCCGTGTGCGTTCGACCAGCAAGCTATCCCCCGCATGCAACGAACCGGCCGAGGCCGGGGTCTCGAAGCGCGCACCGTCCTTCAGGTCCACCAACACCCAGTTCATCCTGTAGGCACCACGGCCGGCACCATGGCGGACGGGCACATTCCGCACGCGCTCCACCACGGCCATGTCCGACCGGTCCTTCGTCCAGCGGTCCACCACGTAAGTGATGCAGCCGACGGCCAGCACGGCATAAAGCCAGCGCGGCAGTTCGCGAGCGAAGAACCCTCCGCCCGGCATGTCCTCAGCGTGTCACCAGCACACGCGCGGTGCCGCAGGTGCCATCGGCCCGGGCCACACGCAGCGTGTACAGGCCTGCGGGGAGCTCGCCGAGCGCGATCTCGGCGCGGTGGACACCGGGCGCACGATGGCCCAGGTCCTGTACCAGCACCTGGCGGCCGGCCCCATCGAACAACGCGAGGCGCAGGTCACCCTCGGCACCGAACACCACGCTCGCGGCATCGTTGGCGGGGTTGGGGAACACCTCCACACCGAAGCCGCGCATGGCTGCCTCGTCCATGCCGATGCTGGAGGCCTGCAGGAACACGAAGCTCTGCTGCACACCGGCGGGAGCTCCGTTGAGGGTGGCCGAGCCATCGACCGCGCGCGCAACGAAATTGCCCACGCCCGGCTTGTGGAACACGGTGAAGTCAGCCTCGTAGGCATAGGTGTTCCCGTTCCCGTCCTCGGTGTATGTGCCGGTGCCGTCGATCCGAAGCACATTGTCCACCGTGCCCCAGGGAAGCTGGAGCGTACCGTAGCCCGTGGCCTCGAACTGGTCCGTGCCTGCCTGCTGATAGGTGTTGCCCTGGTAGGTGTAGGAGCCCGCATAGGCATCGGTCCATGCGGTGCCCAAAGTGCAGGGATAGGCCATCACGCGCTCCGGGTCGGTGTACACGGAGGTGATGGGCAGGCTCTGCAGGTAGGAACCGACCACATAGAGTCCATCCGCCCCCACTTCGTAGTACGTCTCACTGCCGCCTTCGGCCTGCACCACATCGGCGTTCGGAATGCTGGCGGAGGCCGAGGCCGGCGCGATGAAGAGGACCTGTGCGCTCGCGTTGACCTGTGCGGTGGACGCGTTCCACGCCTGGCCCGGGCCGGTGCCCTGGAGGTTCAGCAGCGTGGCGATGTCGTAGTCGAACACCATGCCCGGTGCGGG
>JAEUSV010000111.1 GCA_016788485.1 Flavobacteriales bacterium | reverse complement strand
GGAGACCGCCGCCGGCGAGGAGCTCCAGCTGTGGCCCAACCCCGTGCGTGACGGCCGCGTGACCCTCCGCATGGAAGGCATCACCGACACCGACCAGCGCATCACCGTCGACGTCTATGACGCCTTCGGCAAGCGCGTGATCGCCGAGCAGTTCGCCAACACCGGCGACCTGTTCAACACCACCCTCGACCTGGGCCGTGAGACCGCCGCAGGCCTCTACATGGTCCACGTCAACATCAACGGCCGCACCTATGTCAAGCACCTCAGCGTGCTCTAAGCGTCCGTAGACCCTACTGAGCGAAGCCCCCGGCCCATCGGCCGGGGGCTTCTGCGTTGAGGCAGGCCTGGTGCACCACGCGATCATCGGGCGACTTCCATGGTTCCGTCATCGCATCAATGTCTGTTCGATCCTTGAATCGAAATACTCGAACAACACTGCCTCCCCCTAACCATTGATGTGAAAAATCAAGGAGTGGCCTTGCGCCGTGTAGTGGATCCTCTACATTGAGGGCCCTCAACCGATCATCACGCTCCGAACCATCGAACAAGACCCCATCACCAACCCACGCCAGGCCTAGCGCCTTTCCGCATCAAGTATGCCGACCGACCCGATCCCTGGGGTCGCACCAACCGGGGGTGGACCGGGACATCCACCTGACCTTACCCAACAACCTAAACCCAATCCTGATGAATCGAACGATACGCGCCCTTGGCCGCGTGGGCCTGCTTCTGGCAGCCCTTGCGATCAATGGGCCAGGAGCCAGGGCGCAGTGTGACAATACCACCAACTATGGTGCGTATGGCAACATCACAGCGCCTGCGGTGAACGCGAGCAATATCATCGGCTGCAACTACGCCGGTGAGTATGGCACCATGACCGGTGCGACCATCGGTAACATGTACCGGGTCAGTTCCACGAACCCCACGGACTACATCACCATCCGTGCGACCACCCCGAGCGGACCGGTGCTGATCCATGGCGTAACGCCGGTGATCTTCCAGGCGACCGATGCGACCATTTATGGCCACATCAACACCAACGCCGCCTGCGGTATCGCTACGAGCTGCCGGGACATCACCTACACCAACCTGGGCACACCGTGCAACAACGCCTCGCCTTACGGTGCAGCGACCGCAGGTGCGGTGAACGTGACGGTGACGATCGATGGCTGCAGCTATGCTGGCGAATACTCGACCGTCTCGGGCATCACACCGCTCGGTCAGTACACGTTCACCAGCAGTGTGGCCACGGATTGGATCACGGTGCACATCAACACCTCGAACGGCCCGGTGATCGGCTTCGGCCAGACGCCGTTGACGGTTGTGGTGCCCGCCGGTGTGACCACCGTGTATCCGCATTGGAACACCGACCAGAACTGCGGCACCCAGAACAGCTGCCGCACGACCACGGTCACCTACCTCGGCATCCCTGGTGCGTGCCCCATTCCCACCGGCCTTGCTGTGAGCGGCCTTACGCCCACCAGCGCCACGCTGAACTGGAACACCAACGGCTCTGACAGCTACGATTGGGAGATCCGCACGAGCGGCGCTGCCGGATCGGGAGCCACCGGCCTTGTGGCCTCGGGCAACGCGCTTACCGGTCCTGTGAACAGCGCGGTGCTCACCGCCGCCACCAGCTACAGCGCCTATGTACGCGCCGTATGCCCCGGCCCCACGACGAGCAGCTGGTCGAACGCAGTGGCGTTCACCACGCCGTGCAACGCCGTGAACGTTCCCTGGAGCGACAGCTTCGAGAACAACACGATCGACTACGCCGGTACCGGCCTTCAGGTCGTACCCTGCTTCTCGGTGGAGAACCTGATCGGTGGCCCCGCCCAGAACTGGCGCCAGCGTGTCACCCCGATCCGCAACGGCATCGGCGCCCGTACGGGTACCGATTACATGACCGCGACCTGGTCCGTTGACGGCTGGCTCTTCTCGCCGCCCATCAACCTGACCGCCGGCCAGTCCTACGACTATTCCTTCTGGTACGTTCACACGGACCCCGGCTACACGAGCGACTTCCTGCAACCTGCCGTCGGCACCGCGAACAACGGTGCGGCCATGACCAACCTTGGTGCCCAGATCGTGGTGAGCAACAACAGCTACCAGGTCGCCACCCGTACCTACGTCGCACCCACCACCGGTGTGTACTACTTCGGTCTCCGTCACACGGAAAGCACGGGTGCCCCTTGGTACACGAACACCGACGACTGGAGCGTGATCGAGACGCCCACGTGCCCGAGCCCCACGGCCGTGATCGCGAGCAACCTCACCTACACCTCCGCCGACATCTCCTGGACCGCCCCCTCTCCCGCTCCTTCGGTCGGGTATGAGTGGGAGGTGCGCAGCGGCGGTCTCCCTGGCAGCGGCCCCGCAGGCCTCGCCGCCTCGGGTGCCACCGCGGCCACCACGGCCTCCACGGGCAGCACCCTCACCGCGAACACGACCTACTTCGCCTATGTGCGCGCCGATTGCGGGGCGGGCAGCTACAGCCCCTGGTCGTTCGCCGGCCAGTTCTTCACCGGCTACTGCACGCCGACCACCACGAACAACTTCGTGTACATCAGCAACGTGAGCACCACGGGTGGCATCACGAACCTCTCGAACGCATCCAACGCGTTCTCCCCGAGCGGCTACGGCGACTTCACGGCGCAATCCATGGCCCAGGTGGCCGGTGGCAACGTGAACATCACGGTAACGGCCAACGGCAACAGCGTGGGTGTGAACGTATGGGTGGACTGGAACAACAACCTCAGCTTCGACGATGCGGGTGAGGCCGTCTACCAGTCATTCGGTTACAACACCATCACCAACGGCACCTTCACCATCCCGGTGACCCAGGCCATTGGCAGCTACCGCATGCGTGTGCGTGCCGACTGGTTCACCTCGAACCCGGCATCCTGCGGCAACATCAGCTATGGCGAGGCCGAGGACTACACGCTGCAGGTGATCACTCCTCCGACCTGCTTCCCCCCGACCGGACTCGCGGCCACGAACGTGACCACGACCTCGGCCGATGTGAGCTGGGCCGCAGCCGTTCCGGCGCCTGGTGTCGGTTACGACTACGAAGTGCGCACGAGCGGTCTTCCCGCCAGTGGTCCTGCTGGCCTGGTGGCCAGCGGCAGCATCGCCGGTCTCAGCGCGAACCTCGTGGGGCTTGCCTCGAGCACCGTGCATCAGCTGTACGTGCGTTCGGATTGCGGCGCCGGTGACCTGAGCGCCTGGGCCGGACCTTACAGCTTCACCACGCTCACCCCCGGTCAGATCGGCATCGGCAACACGACCAATACGTTCATGCCGATCTACAGCTGCTACGGCTATAACTACTCGCAGCAGATCTACCTGGCCAGCGAGTACAACACGCCGGCCAACAGCATGATCACCAAGATCCGGTTCTACTACGACAATGGTGGCACCCCGGTGAGCAACTGGCTGGATTGGACCGTGTACATGGCCAACACCACCAAGACGGACTTCACCAGCAGCACCGACTGGGTGCCGGCGGCCTCGCTGACGCAGGTGTACACCGGTACGGTGACCCCGGTGGCAGGCAACTGGATGGAGATCACGCTGGCAAGCCCCTTCATCTGGGACGGCACCAGCAACATCCTCGTGGCCGTTGACGAGAACACGCCGAACTACAGCTGCACCGCGGCCTGGCGCTCCTACACCGCGTCCGGTCCTCGTGGCATCCTGTACTACAGCGACAGCTTCAACCCCGACCCGAACGCGCCCCCCGGAGCCAACTACGGCCCCACCAGCACGCTGGCCCAGATCCAGATCGTGGGTCAGGCCCCTGTGCCCTGCACCGCGCCGACACCGGGCAACACGCTCGCGAGCGTGAGCACGATCTGCGCCGGCCAGAACTTCCAGCTGACCCTGCAGAACCAGACGCCGGGAACCGGAGTAACGTACCAGTGGCAGATCTCGCCCGACAACATCGCACCATACACGGACATCCTCGGTGCGACGAGCAGCAGCTACACCGCCACCATGGCCACCACGGCCTGGTACCGCTGCAACGTGACCTGCGCCACCGGTCCTGTGACCGTGGCCAGCAACCCGGTGCAGGTGCTCCAATCGCCTGGCATCAACTGCTATTGCACCAGCGGGCTTTACACCACGGGCACGGCCGCCGGCGACCTGATCTCGAACGTTGCGATCACGGGCACCACCCTGAGCAACAACACCGGGTTCGTGGCCGGTACGCCTTCGTACACCTTCTATGCACCCAACCCGCCGAGCAACACCCTTACCGCGAACCTGCAGGCAGGCAGCAGCTACAACGTCAACGTGTCGACCGGCGAGTGGGGCAACCAAGGCTTCGCCGTTTGGATCGACTACAACGATGATGGCTTCTTCGCCACTCCTTCGGAGCGTATCGGTGCCACCACCGGCCAGGTCGGATCAGGCTTCACCCCCGGCCAGATCAACGGCTCCGCCACCTTCCCCATCATCCTGGCATGCAACCCGCCGCTCGGTACGCACCGCATGCGCGTTCGTTGCGTATACAACGTGAACGGTGTGAACATCCTGCCTTGCCAGAGCTACACCTGGGGTGAGACGGAGGACTATGAGGTGACCGTCACCCAGGCCGTTCCCTGCCCCGCGCCCTTCAACCTCACTGTGACCGGCGTAACGACCAGCGGTGCCACGCTGGGCTGGACCCCCGGTTGCGTGGAGACCGTGTGGGACCTGCACATCCAGCCCATCGGTGGCGGTGTGCCCAGCGGCAGCGGCAACAACCCCGGCCTGACGAGCAACACGTTCAACGCCACGGGCCTCACGCAAGGTCTGCTCTATGAGTACTACGTGCGTGCCAACTGCGGCGGCACGAACGGCGAGAGCACCTGGGTGGGTCCGAAAGTGTTCGGCCCGACCCCGCTCAACGACGTGTGCGCGAACGTGGTGCCGCTGGCCCTGTCCGGCGGTGCATCCGTGACGAACCAAGGCCACACCTACGGTGCCCAGAACAACGACGGCCTTGCCGGTTTCGCTGCTGTGTGGGAGGCTGTGACGGTGACCACTTGCATCCAGTCGCTCACGGTGGCCATGTGCGGTACGAACCCCGTGCACAGCCTGTACTGGGGTCCGCTGTACAGCGATTGCGGCACGACGCAGGTTTACGCCAACGGCACCACCAACACCACGGCCTGTACCGATGGTAACCTGACGATCGCTTATGGAGCGCTGCCCCCCGGCACGTACTACTTCCCGATCGTTTACGCCCCTGGTCAGATCGAACAGGGCCCCTACCAGATCACCTTCACCGCTGGTGCCGTTTGTCCGGCCCCTGCCTGTGCGAGCAACATGGTACCCGCGAACGGCGGGACCGCCTGCTCCACCGGTGCGGTGCTTAGCTGGGGCGCAGTGCCCTTCGCTGACAACTACGAGGTGTTCGTGGACGGCGTGAGCGTGGCCACGGTGACCGGCACGAGCTACAACGCCGGTGTACTGAGCGCTGGTGCGCACACCTGGAGCGTTGTACCGGGCAACAGCACCGGTGATGCCACAGGTTGCGTGACCAACGGATTCACCGTATCGCACACCGCCTGCTACTGCAACAGCCAGGCCGCGTTCACGGCCGATGAGGAGATCTACAGTGTCTCCTTCAACGGTGTACCGCATGGCGGCGATGCAGCGGATTGCGGTGTAACGGCCCCTGGCCCCGGCTCCATCGCCGGCCGGTACGCCAACTACCACCCGCTCGGCTCGCTCTGGAACTTCACCCAAGGCATCCCCGCCTCGTTCACGGTGAACGAGAACGAATGCGACGGCCCGACGTACTATGCGTTCGGTACGGCCATTTGGATCGACCTGAACCACGATGGCGTGTTCGATGACGTGACGGAGAAGGTCTTCGTGGAGAACACCACGGCCACCGGTCCCCGTGTGGTCAGCGGCACCCTCGACATCCCCTTCACCTCGCTGCCCGGGATCACCGGCATGCGCATCACGGTGGCGGAGTCGTACTCCGGTGCTTCGCTCACCTCCTGCCTGCAATACGGCTACGGCGAGACGCACGACTACCTGGTGAACATCGTGGCGGGCAACAACAACTACACCTGTGCCACGGCCGCGCCGCTGAGCTGCTTCGACATCCAGCTGGCCTACCTCACCGGTCCGAGCTCGCTGCCTGCCACGGCCTGCGCGTTCAACGGTGCCCCGAGCGTTGGTGGTACCACCTGGTGGACCTACACGGCCTCGAGCAACGATGACGTGCGGTTCAAGGTGTCCACCGACCCCTCCTTCGACGTGCGCTTGAGCGCCTTCAAGGCCACGGCAAGCCCCGACTGCAGCAACCTCGTGTGCGTCGGCGGTGTGGACAACACCTTCGGCTACGGCGGTGGTGGTGAACTGAAGGTGAAGTGCAACACGGGCGACGTGATCTACCTGGCGGTGCACGGTGTTACCGGCATCTCTGGCGTGATCACGGTGGAGACCGACTGCACGGCCCCCTGTGCGGTGCCTGCCACCAACGACCTGTGCGCTGGTGCCACGAACATGCCGCTCGCCGGCTACGTGCCCACCACCATCACGGATGACAACACCTGCGCCTATGTGGACGGTCCCACGCTGATGAGCGGCACCAGCCCCGTACAGGGTCTCTGGTACACCTTCAACAGCGGTGCGAACAGCCTGATCCGCATGTACCTGGGCGCGCCTGGCACGGCCACCGGCCTGCGCTATGCGCTCTTCGATGGCGGATGTGCCGGTCTCGGCGCCGGGAACGAGGTATCGAACGGCTTTGCTGGTGGTTACACCAACCTGGCCGTGACCCCCAACACCCAGTACCAGCTGCTCGTGTACAACGGCGGTGGTAACGGCGTGGAGGGTACCTACACCCTGAGCCTGGAGGCTCCGCCCATTGTGGATGCTTCGATCAGTGCCATCCTGGCCCCGACCGGTTCCATCTGCGGCAACCAGTTCCAGCCTCAGGTGAACCTGTCGAACCTGGGTGAGACCACCCTCACCGCCGCCACCATCAGCGTGAGCATCGATGGCGGTGCACCGGTGTACACCTACAACTGGACGGGCTCGCTGGCCTTCCTGGGCGAATCGACCCTGACGCTGCCGACGGTGACCACCCCCACGGGTGCGCACACCCTTACAGTGAGCGTGTCGGTGCCTGGCGACCAGCGCACGTCGAACGACCAGTTGACGGGCAACTACAGCGCCGATGGTCAGCAGATCACCCTGCGCCTGCGCACGGATGCGAACCCCGGCCAGATCACCTGGACCATCTTCGGTCCGGCTCCGGTGTTCCCGATCTACGTACAAGGCGGACCTTACCTGATCCCTGGCAACCTGGAGGTGTCGACGCACTGCCTGCCGAACGGTGGCAGGTACTTCTTCTCCATCAGCGACCAGGGCGGCGAAGGCATCAACACGGGTAACGCGGGCTCCTGGGAGCTTCGTGACCGGTTCAACCGGATGATCCTGCAGGATGACGGCACGTTCAATTCGATCAGCCCGAACTTCCCTGCAGCTACCGCTGGCTACAACAACCACGAGATCCGTCTGCCCCTGGGACCGATCACCCCGTGGACCCAGACCCCCTATGAGGTGTGCCGGAACTTCAACCTGGGCATCCAGAGCAAGATCCGTTGCATCACCACTCCGGGTGTGAGCCAGTACCAGTGGGAGTTCACCAACCCCAATGCCGGCTACCGCCGCTTGGTGACCGCGAACACCAACTTCGTGTACTGGACGAGCATGGGCAGCCAGGCCCCGCAACTGGGCGTGCGCTACTTCGTACGCAACCGTGCCGACCAAGGCGCGGCCGGTTTCGCGGATGACAACTGGGGCGAGGGTTGCGAAATGGCCTGGGCAGCGACCAGCTCGAGCTGGTGCACCAGCCTGATCAGCACCCCGGGTACCACCTTCAGCTGCGGTGCCACCCGTACATGGGGCGGTACGAGCAAGCTGTGGGCCCAGCCCGTCGTCGGTGCCGTGCCCTACGATGCCAATGGCAACGGTGTCTTCACCGACCCCGGTGACCAGCAGTACGCCTACCACTTCCGCATCACGCGCGCTGGCGGTTACGTGAAGGACGCGTGGACGACCAGCTACATCCTGCCCTTGAACTGGACCACCCTGCCGATGAACGTGCCGGGTACCTACCAGGTGCAGGTGCGTGTGCAGGTCGGTGGCGTATGGCGTGCCTTCTGCGGCAACACCTGCAACGTGACCATCGTGTCGTCGGGCAACGCCCTTACTTCGGGCAGCCGTATCGAGGACGCCACCGCAGCCACCGAGTCGCTCGAACTGTGGCCGAACCCTGTGCGTGATGGCCGCGTGACCCTCCGCATGGAAGGCATCACCGATACCGACCAGCGTATCACGGTGGATGTGTACGATGCCTATGGCAAGCGCGTGGTGGCCAAGCAGTTCGCCAACAGCGGTGACCTGTTCAACACCACCCTCGACCTTGGCAACGACATCGCAGGTGGTCTGTACATGGTACATGTGAACGTCAACGGACGCACGTACGTGAAGCACCTGAGCGTGCTGTAAGCCACGTCCGCACATCACTAAAGGGGAAGCCCCCGGCCGAACGGCCGGGGGCTTTCTTCTTCCCGCTCCTCCCGCCGCAACCCCTGGGCACCATCGCCCGTATGAAGGTCCGGCATCACCTGCACCCCGAGGTCAGACCGATGGCCGAAAGACAACCTCAGGACCTTCATCATCTCCCATGAAAACGAGGAACAAAGCCCGCGGGACGGCAACCTTCGCCAGGACCTTCACGAGGACCTTGCTGCTGCTCCTGCTCCTGGGCCTTCAAGGCGCCGAACGCCTGTATGCCCAGATAAGCGTGACCTACACCAGTAACGGCACCTTCCAAGCGCCACCCGGCGTAACCCAGGTGACCGTCGAATGCTGGGGCGGTGGCGGCCGCGGAGCCGGCAGGACCGGCTCCAGTGGACGGGCTGCCGGTGGCGGTGGCGGAGCATACGCCCGAAGCGTGCTCACGGTAGTGCCAAACAACACCTACACTGTGACCGTTGGCGCGGGCAGCAACACCGCTGCCGCCGGTGGGGACAGTTGGTTCAGCACCACCACCACCATCCTTGCGAAGGGCGGCTCTTCCGCGGCGAACAACGCGACCAACGGTGCAGCCGGTGGTAGCGGCGGCGCCTGCATCGGCGATGTCGTCTTTGGCGGCGGCAACGGCGCCAACTCCTCCGGCAGTGCGACCGGTGGTGGCGGTTCATCCGCTGGAACAAGCGCTGCTGGCGCGAACGCCACCGGCCAACCCGGTGCTACCGCTCCTTCGGGTGGTGGTGACGGGGGCGATGGCGCGACCGGGAACGGCGCTGGCCAGGGCGGATCTGTTCCAGGCGGTGGTGGTGGCGGAGCCCGCCGCGGCAGTTTTGTGGACCAGAGCGGAGGCAAGGGTGGCAATGGCCTGGTGGTGATCACCTACGATTACACGCCCGGCACCTGCCTTACCGCAGGAAGTGCGAATGCGATCGCCGACAACGGCTGTGCCTCCTCGGGCGAGTTCAAGGTCGGCTTCCCCGTCAGTGGCCAACCCACCGTGCTCGGTACGGCGGCAGGGAACGCCCGGCTCTACAGCGTGGAGCTGATCGTTTCCCATACATGGAACAGCGACATCCAGGTGAGGCTGACTTCGCCCACCGGTCAGACGAGGAACCTGGTCGTTGGACGCTTCGGTAATGGTGACAACCTCGGCAACCCCGGGAACTGCCCGAACGGAGCGTTGGTCCTGATCGATGGTGGTGCCGCATTGACGAACACGAACACGAGCAACGTAACGGGCAACTACGCCCCGGAAGAGACACTGGGCGGGTTCACCGGTGACCCTAACGGGACCTGGACCCTCCGCATCTGCGACAACGCTGCGAACGACCTCGGCAACTTCCGCTTCGGCCGCCTGAACTTCTGCACCGTACCGCAGATCACCAGCACCACCTCGAACAGTCCTGTCTGTGCCGGCGGCACGCTCAACTTGGGCGCAGTAGCCACCGGCTCCCCCGCTCCCGGATTCACGTGGAGCGGTACCGGCACCTTCAGTCCCGGTGCGAACAATGCCAACGTGAGCGTCACCGGCGCAGCCACGGGCAACTACACCGTGACGGCCAGCAGCACCTGCGGTTCCACCAACGCCGTTGTTCCCGTGGTGGTGACGACGCCTCCCAGCGCCACCATCAACTACACCGGCACTCCGTTCTGCAGCAACGGTGGTACGGCGAGCGTGACACGGACCGGAACCGCTGGTGGAACGTACAGCAGCACCCCTGGCCTGAGCCTGGATGCCAGCAGCGGCGCTGTGAACCTTGCCGCAAGCACGCCGGGCAGCTACACGGTGACCTACACCGTAGCGGCTGCCGGAGGCTGCGCCCAATTCCAGACCACGACCAGCATTAACATCACGGCAGCGCCCAGTGCCTCCATCAGCTACGCCGGCTCACCGTTCTGCAGCAATGGCGGCACGGCCACCGTGTCCCTCACGGGCACGGCAGGCGGCACCTACGCCAGCACCGCAGGCCTGAGCATCAACAGCGGCAGCGGTGCCGTTGACCTGGCCGCCAGCACGCCCGGCACCTACACCGTGACCTACACCTTGGCCGCGGCCGGCGGTTGCGCCCAGTTCCAGACCACGGCCGGCATCACCATCACCGCCGCCCCCGCCGCCTCCATCAGCTACAACGGTTCGCCCTATTGCAGTACGGGAGGCACCGCCACCGTTACCCTTACCGGTACCGCGGGTGGCTCCTATTCGAGCGCGGCAGGTCTGAGCATCAACAGCGGCAGCGGTGCCGTTGACCTCGCCGCCAGCACGCCCGGCACCTATAGCGTGACCTACACCGTAGCCGCCGCCGGTGGATGCGCCCAGTTCCAGACCACGGCCAGCATCACCATCAACGCACCTGCCAACGCCGGCTCCAACACCACACCTTCCGTATGCTCCACGGACCCCGCCTTCGACCTGTACACCATGCTCGGCGGAACGCCTGATGCAGGTGGGTCCTGGACCTTCGCAGGCGGCCCGGTGGGCAACACCTTCACACCCGGCACGAGCGCAGCGGGCACCTATACCTACACGGTAACGAGCACCGCTCCGTGTGCAAGCGCGAACGCCACGGTCACGGTTGCGGTGAACAACCCGACGCTCTGGTATGAGGATGCGGACGGTGACGGCTTCGGCGACCCGGCCGTTAGCACTTCCTCGTGCGCAGCCCCGCTGGGCTACGTGGCCAACAACACCGACCAGTGCATCACCGACCCGACCAAGCAGGCACCCGGCATCTGCGGTTGCGACACCCCCGATGACGACACCGATGGCGACGGTCTTGCGGATTGCATCGACCCCTGCCCCAACAGCACGGCCAACGGTGATACCGATAACGACGGTACGCTGGATTGCGATGACCTGTGCCCGAACGACCCCAACAAGATCTACCCCGGTGCGTGCGGCTGCGGCAATGCCGATGTGGACAGCGATGGCGACAGCGTGCTTGATTGCCTTGATGCGTGCCCGAACGATGCGGCCAAGCTCGCTCCCGGCAGCTGCGGTTGCGGCAACCCCGAGCCCGGCATGGCCTGCGATGACAACGACCCTAACACGCTCAACGACGTGGTGAACGGAAGCTGCCAGTGCGTTGGAACGCCGGTACCGACCTGCGTGAACCACCTCGTGCTCGACCTTCACACGGACGCGAACGGCGCCCAGACCAGCTGGAGCATCGAGCCGGCCGGTGGTGGAGCCCCGCTCTACCAGGGCAACGGCTACCCGAGCAATGCCGTGCTTTCCGTACCGAACCTCTGCCTGCAGAACGGCAACTATGTGCTGCGCGTCACCGATGCGAACGGCATCATCGCACCGGGCGGCTATGCCCTGCGCATGGCCGATGGCCGCCGCATCATCGACAACATCGGCAATGGGGCCAACGCCGGCCAGAACGCCGTTGTGGAAGGCTTCACCCTGCCCCTCGGTGCATCCCACATGGAGGGCGGCAACTGCGACCGAATGGACTTCCTGCCGCAGGAGGTGATCCGCGCCGTGCCGCAACCGGCCGTGAGCGCACAATACGGTGTGAGCAACACGAACAGCGGTTACGAATGGTGGTTCTTCAACCCCAAGGGTGGCTACACGCGCAAGGTCTTCGTGTCCCACGCCACGGCCTCGGCCCAGTTCCCCTACGGACCCGAACGCGCCACCTACCTGCGCCTCAACAGCATCACCACCAACCCGCTGCCTGCCAATGTGCTGTTGAACGTCCGTGTGCGACCGGTCACCGCCGGTACCTACGGCAGCTACGGACCCGTGTGCCGCATGCGCATCATCACGCTGCCCGGCAATTGCATCACCACCACGCTGATCACGGCGGCAGGCCCCACCATGAGCTGCGGCGCCACCGGCAAGCGCGTGATGGGATCGGGCCACATCGGCCGCATCTACGCCCAACCCGCGGTGCGCGTGGCCAATGGCATGAACCAGCCGGCGAACTACTACGGTTTCGAGCTCACCGAGCCCAACACCGGTTACGTGCGCTATGCCTGGAGCACCAACTACT
Source organism: Flavobacteriales bacterium (assembly GCA_016788485.1). Taxonomy (GTDB): domain Bacteria; phylum Bacteroidota; class Bacteroidia; order Flavobacteriales_F; family PHOS-HE28; genus PHOS-HE28. Next base: position 6,088 of record JAEUSV010000111.1, on the reverse strand, counting down.
TCCTGGTGCTGGGGCAATGGAGCACCGACCCGCTGCTGTGCGGTACGCACACCTACAACGTACGCGTGAACACCAGCTTCGACGGCGGTGCCACCTGGTGCGGCTGGGGTCCCGGCTGCACGGTCGAGATCACCAACGAACGTCCGGCCCCGTTCTGCACGGACCCCAACTCGCTCTTCGCGCCCAGCAGCTCGAACCGCTCCGTGTTCTCGCCTGAGCTCACCGAGGAGACCACCGTGCCCGAGCTCAACCTCTGGCCGAACCCCAACAGCGGCGACGAGCTCTACCTGTCCATCCAAGGACTCGACACCGAGGCCACGGAAGCCCGCATCGAGGTGCTCGACCTGTTCGGACGCATGCTGCAGCACAGCCGTGCCGACCTGATCGGCAGCTCGCTCAACACCCGTGTTCAGCTCACCGGCGATCGCCAGGCAGGCCTGTACCTCGTGAACGTGATCATCGGCGACCAGGTGTTCACGCACCGCCTGGTGTTGAACTGATCACTGCACCGCTCTCCCCGGACCCCGCCGCTCGATCTCCCCGACGGCGGGGTCCTTCATCTCGGGGAACCCGCGCCACGATGATGCGTACACAGGTGTGAACCTCTCCGCATGCGCCCGCTCGTCCTCATCATGTCCCCGCTCATCCAAGCCTGGCACGTGCTGCTCGTCACGGCCGCACTGCTGATGGCCCCACAGGTGCACGGACAACCCGGGACGACCTACGCCTTCACCGCCTCGAACACCGGTTACGCGTCGATCACCGGCGGCACGGTGCTCACCAGCGGGCCATGGGACGACCAGGTCTGGACCGTGCCGCTGCCCGCGAACCTGTGGTATGCCGGCAACTGGTACAACACGATGCACGTGTCCACGAACGGCTTCATCAGCCTGGGCACGCCGGCGGCGAGCGCGAACGTTACACCTGTAAGCGGTACGGACACCTACGCCGGTGCGATCGCACCCTTCGGCTGCGACCTGCGGTCGGCTTCAGGCACCAGCGCCATCCGATGGCAGCAAGTGGGCAACGAGATCATCGTGCAGTGGGCCGCCGCCCAGCGCGCTGTTCCGGGCAACACCGAATCCTTCAGTGTCCAGGCGCGCCTCAACAGCAACACCGGTGTCATCCGGTTCGCGTACAGCGGGGTCACCGCATTGAACGCATCCAGCGCCTGTCAACCGGAGGTCGGCCTGCGCGGGACCACCAACAGCTTCCCGGTCCAGGTGAGCAACCGGCGTATCGGCATCGGGACCGAATCGTGGTCGCAGCCTTTGCCGGGGAATGCGAACGCCAACACCCTGCGCTTCACCTCCAGCGCACCGGCGAAGTCGCCGGCCTGGGGACAGGCTTACACCTTCACACCGCCGGCACCCTGCATCCCCACCGTCACCATCAACAGCAGCCCAGCGGTCATCCGGTGCAAGGGAACGCCGGTCACGTTCAGCTGCAGTACCACCTATGCCGGAAGCGCACCCCAGTTCCAGTGGAGCGTCAACGGGCAGGCGACCGGATCGGGCAACAGCTTCACCAGCACGAACCTGCAGCACGGCGACATCGTGTCGGTGGTGATGACCAGCAGCGCTGCCTGCGCATCCGGCATCACGGCATCGGGTTCTCGCACGGTCGACCTCTCGAACGCACTCACCGCACAGGCCCAGATGAGCTCTGCGATCGCCTGCCACGGCGGCGTAGCTTCCGTCATGGTCTCGGCCACGGGAGGCACCGGCGCGGTGATGGGGACCGGGACGTTCACGGCCCCTGCGGGCACCAGCACCTTCACGGTCACCGACGCGGCAGGCTGTTCGGCCGCGACCTCGCTGCAGCTCAACCAGCCCGCACCGCTCCAGGTAACCGCGACCATCGTTTCATCGGAGAGCGGCTGCAATACGCAGGATGCCGTCGTCTCCCTTGCGGCGCAGGGGGGGAACGCTCCCTATACCGGCATCGGCATCAGGAACGGGCTCTACGCCGGCACGCACACCTTCTCGGCCTCGGATGCGAACGGATGTTCCGCCCTGACCAGCGCCACGATCCCCGCCCCCGACCAGGACGGTGACGGCATGGACGATTGTGCGGACCCGTGCCCAACGGACCCGGACAACGGCGACAGCGATGGGGATGGCACCCTGAACTGCCTCGACAACTGCCCCACCGACCCGCAGAAGACCTCGCCCGGCGCATGTGGCTGCGGCAACCCGGAGCAAGGCGTCGCCTGCAATGATGGAGACCCTTCCACCGTGAACGATGTGATCACCTCCAACTGCCAGTGCCAGGGAACGTGGATCGGCAACTGCATCCAGACCGCGCTGATCAGCACACCGGGGCCCACGGCCAGCTGCGGCGCCACCGGCAAGAAGGTGATGGCCGGTGGACATGCCGGGCGGCTCTATGCACAGCCTGCGGTCCGCGCCGTCAACGGCCAGAACCAGCCGGCCAACCGGTACGGCTTCGAGATCAAGGACCCGATGACCGGCTACACCCGGTACGCCTGGTCGAACAACTACTTCCTCGTGCTGAGCGCATGGGCCACATCACCCCTGCAATGCGGCACCCACAGCTACCAGGTACGCGTGAACGTGAGCTTCAACGGCGGCACGAGCTGGTGCGGCTGGGGACCTGCGTGTCCGGTGGAGATCACCAACGACAGGCCCGCACCCTCGTGCACCGTTGCAGGGCCTGGCGGCCTGCGCTCATTCGAAGATGGGCCGAACGAGGACGAGCTGTACGACGACGAAACCCCGGTCCTGCGGATCTGGCCCAATCCCGCGCTGGGTGACGAGATCTATATCGCCATGGAAGGACTGGTGACGAGCGACGCGCAGGCGCAGCTCACCATCTCCGACCTGCAAGGTCGCCGGGTGTTCGAAAGGGCCGTGCGGTTGATCGGCACGTCGGTCAACGAACGCCTTCAGCTCACACCCACGCTGCCGTCGGGCATGTACCTGGTGAGCATCACGGCGGAAGGGGTGAGCGTCAACGAGCGCCTCTTGGTCCGTTAGGGACCGGTCCAACGCCTCAGTGGAAGTCGTCGTAGAGCAGATACTTCACACGCACCCGCTTGAAGGCATCGAGCCCGGGCTTCCACGAAGCACGGATTCGCTCCTCGTCCCAACCGGCCACGACCTGTTCCCGCAGGGTGGTTGTGCCCGCGAGCTTGTCGAAGAACGGCTTGAAGAACGTTGCCTTGTCCGGATGGGCCTGGTACATTCCGATCAACCAATGCAGCTGGAGCTTCGGGTCCATGCGCGTGATGAAATCGCCGTAGGAGGCCAGTGAGACACCGGTGCAAGCCTGCCCCAGGTAGGGCGGATCCTTCGCACCGGGCATGCTCCTGGGGGTGAACGCGAACGAGCCCACGGTGCAACCGGGGAAACCGATCACCTGGAACGGGGTCTCCGTACCGCGGCCCACGCTCACCGGGGTGCCTTCGAAAAGGCCGAGCGCCGGGTAGAGGTACACTGCGGACATGTTCGGCAGGTTCGGCGAGGGCTTCACCGGAAGCGTGTAGTGCATGGCATGGTCATAGCCGAGGCAGGTCACCACGCGGAGCTGGCACTTAACGCCACCCTTCAGCCAGCCCTCCCCGTTGATCATGCCCGCGTACTCACCGATGGTCATGCCGTGCACCAGCGCCACCGGGTGCATGCCCACGAACGAACGCATCGCGGTGTCCAGCACCGGACCGTCCACATAGAAACCGTTCGGGTCCGGGCGGTCCAGCACCACCAGGGGAAGCCCCTTCTCAGCGGCCGCCTCCATCACGTAGTGCAGGGTGCTGATGTAGGTGTAGAAGCGCACGCCCACATCCTGGATGTCGAAGACCAGCACATCCACGTCGGTGAGCTGCGCGGGCTTCGGCTTCTTGTTATCGCCGTACAGCGACACCACCGGCAGTTTCGTGCGCGGGTCGCGGCCGTCCTTCACATGCTCACCCGCATCGGCATCGCCGCGGAAACCATGCTCCGGGGCGAACACCTTCACCACGTTCACCTTCAAGGCCAGCAGTGAATCGACCAGGTGCGTGGCGCCGATGCGTCCGGTCTGGTTCGTGACCACGGCCACACGCTTGCCGGCCAGCAGCGGCAGGTACTCACCCGTGCGCTCGGCCCCCACCGTGATGCTGTTGGGCAGCCCCTTGTCGAAGACGCGCGGCTCCTGGGCCGCCACCTGAACGGCCATGCCGGTGAAGGCAAGCAACAAGGTCCGGAGGAACGGGGAACGGATCACGGGGCGAAGCTAGTCGCCGGAACCCCGACCAAACCGAGTGCCAGTCCCGTGCGGAGGCCTCCCGGCTATCTTCGCCGATGCCCATGGGCTTCCCCCATTTCATCGCGCGGCGCATCCTCGCCGACCCCGAGCGTCAGGACCGCCTTTCGCGGCCCATCGTGCTCATCGCCGTGCTGGGCATCATCATCGGCATGGCCGTGATGATCGTGACGGTGGGGATCACCAGCGGCTTCCAGCGCGAGATCAAGTCCAAGGTGGTGGGCGCCGGCTCCCACATCCAGGTGGTGTCCATCGGCCAGAACGACCCCAAGGAGACCCCGCGCGTGGCCATCGACCCCGAGCTGGAAGCCCAGCTCATGGCCATTCCGGGGGTGAAGCATGTGCAGGTGCAGGCCACCAAGCCAGGCATCATCGAAACACCCGAGGAGATCGAGGGCGTGGTGGTGAAGGGCGTGGGCACCGATTTCGACTGGGGCTTCTGGCGGCAGCACCTGGTGGAGGGCGATGTGATCGACGGGGCCGACAGTGCCTCCACGCCCGGTGTGCTCCTCTCCCGCTACCTCGCCAAGCGCCTGGCGATCGGGGTGGGCGACACCATCACCATCTACCTCGTGAAGGGCCGCGAGGAGATCCGCCCGCGCAAGTTCGCCGTGAAAGGGCTCTACGAGACAGGCCTGGAGAAGATCGACCACCAGCTGGTGTTCATCGGGCTGCGGGTGATGCAGCGGTTCGCGCAATGGGGCCTGCGGGCCGAGATCATGGTCACCGACACGGTGATCGGGCGCGCCTCGATGCTCCGGGTGGAAGGCATGGCCTTCGGGGGCGACCGCCTGTACAACTACGCTTGGCCCATGTCCACCTTGAAAGGCAAGGGCCCGCATTTCATCGACCCGCGCCTCCTTTCCTTGAGCCAGGGCAAGGTCACACTGGTGGTCAGTGATGAAAGCGGTACGCTGCCCGATACGGCGTGGGTAAGGATCATCCCCAGGGAGCCACGTCACATCATCGATTCCTGGGGCGAGTACATCCACTTCACGGGCATCGACGTGGAACGCGGCGGCACCGGTGGCACCTATGGCCGTTACGCCGGCGGGTACGAGGTCACCATCGACGACCTGGACCGGCTGGCGGAAGTGGACGATGCGGTGTACCGCGCGCTTCCGCAGGGCCTTCGCACCAGCAACGTGCGCGAGCGCTTCGGCGAGATCTTCGCCTGGCTGAACCTGCTGGACACGAACGTGGTGGTGGTGATCGTGCTCATGGTGATCGTGGCCATCATCAACATGACCAGCGCCCTGCTCATCATAATCCTGGAACGCACCACCATGATCGGCGTGCTCAAGGCGCTGGGCACGGCCAACGGCACCATCCGCCGCATCTTCCTTATCGATGCCGCGTACATCCTCGGATTCGGCATCGTGCTCGGCGACCTCCTCGGCATCGGCCTCTGCCTGTTGCAGCAGCGTTTCGGCCTGGTGCGGCTGCCCATCGAGAGCTATTACGTGGACCAGGTGCCCGTGCACATCGACCCGTTGGCCGTGCTCGCCCTGAACGCGGGTACGCTGGCGGTCTGCGTGGCCGCGCTGGTGCTGCCCAGCATGCTCGTTTCGCGCATCGCCCCCGCCCGGGCCATCCGCTTCGACTAGGCCGTGGGAGCCGTCCGTGCGGGCTACCTTCGCAGCGGACCGCAGGCCCCCCAGGCCCGGCATCGCACATGAAGATCCACGAGAACATCCTCAGCACCATCGGCAACACGCCCCTGGTGAAGCTGAACCGCATCACCAAGGACGTCGCCGCCACCGTGCTCGCCAAGGTCGAGACCTTCAACCCCGGCAACTCGATCAAGGACCGCATGGCCATC
>JAEUSV010000103.1 GCA_016788485.1 Flavobacteriales bacterium | reverse complement strand
GCCCGCGATACGCGCGCCCTGGGATGTGATCGCACGGATCACCTCCTGGATGGCCGGATCCATGTACTTGGGCATGTCGCGGCCCGGAATGGTGAGGTGGATCACCGCGGTGATGACCTCGGTGGTGGTGATGAGCTCGGGGGTGGTGATCATGATGGTTCAGTTCATGTGCGTGATGAGCGCCTTCACGATGCGCTTCAGCTCCTTCTCGTGCCGCTTCACATCATCCAAACTGCCAAAAAGCGCGAGCCTGCGCCCGTCCGCGTAGTTCCCCTCCAGCAGGCCACCCGTGTTCTTCACCTCCGCACCGCGCAGGAAGATCAGCCGCAGCGTATCCCGCTTGAAGAAGTTGAAGCCGACGATGTAGCGCTTGTAGGTCTTCGGGTCGAAGGGTTCCATCTCCCCGGTGAAGTAGAAGCATGGCGCGTTCCAATGGATGCCTTCACCCACACGCTTGTCCGCGCTCAGGATCACCTCGCGCAAGCGCTGCGCCACCCCCTTCAGCGGATGCTTCAGTGCCTTCATGTGCACATCCACCGTGTCCGGTTCGGAGACGCCGGCGAAGAGCCCGTTCACCTTCTTCGACCTGCTCTTGCCCGGTGTGGCGAGCAGCGTATCGAGGCGCTGGTAGCTGAACTCCAGGCCGCCCTCCATCGGTGAGGCGAGGATGGCGTCGCGTGTCCTCCTTGAATCGTAGCGGGCCGTCACCGTCATCAATGTGCCGTCCTTTCTCTCCGTGAGCACGAGCGTGGAAAGGGCCTCCCCCGGGTACCAGGCCGGCTCGAACACCTCGGTGTTGACGATGCGCTCCGGCCGCACCACTTCCGTGTACACGCCGCTCAAGCCCATCTCCTGCCGGGCATGGTTGCGCCAGACGTACTGGTACGTGCCGCCCACACGCAGGTCGATCCGGCACACCTCGAGCGTCCAACCGGGCGGGCCGTGCAGCCATTGCTTCACCATCGCCGGCTTGCTGAACGCATCGAACACGCGCTCCCGCGGGGCGGCGAACAGCCGGCTGATGACGATCTCGCGCGCACCCTTCGGTGCGACCTTCACACGCCCGGGCTTTGCCGTGGAGACAGGTGACCGGGGGGCAGACTTCTTCGTGGCCATGGTCGTTGTGTCGGTCGTCAGTGCTCAGACCTGCGCCTCCGCGTGCGCCTTGAACCGGTCCAGGATGGCCTGCCAGCCGGCGCGCTGCATCTCCACCGGATTCTGCGTCTCGGCATCGAAGGACTCGGTGACGCGGGTTCCACCGTTCTCCGAAGTGAACATGACCTCGCAGGTGCGGCCGTCGGCCATGGTGTAAGCGATGCGCTCGTTCGGTCGAACCTCGTCGTACACCCCTTCGAAGTCGAAGCTGAAGCTGCCATCGCGTGCGGCCATGGTGGAGGAGAATGAACCACCGGTGCGCAGGTCGTTGATGGCCTTCGGGCAATACCAGTCGTCACTGGCGGCGTTCCATCGCATGATGTGTGCGGGATCGGTCCAACAGGTCCAGACGTGGGCCGCGGGCCGGGCTACGAACGTGGTGATGGTGATGCGAACAGGGGTGCTCATGCGCGATCGTTTGTTCTCGTTGTTCAGGCCGACAGCAGTTCATCCAATTGATCAAGGCCCATGGTGAAGCCTTCCTTGAAGCCCATCTGTACGAGCTGCTCCAGATCCTCAGGCGTTGCGAAGTGCAGGATGACCCGCACCACCGTCCGCCCCTCCTCCGGCTGGAAGTGAGCCTCCCAGCGCACGCGGGGCTTGATGGCGTTCGCCACGCCATGCTCATCGCAGAAGGCATCGCTACCGGCGAAGTACGTCTTCGGGCGAATGGTCTCGTAGTCGAAGAGGCACCAGTGACGATCGCCTTGTGGGCCTTCCATGCAATACACCCAGCGGCCGCCCTCGCGGAAATCGAGCGAACGGATCACGCAGGCATAGGGCTTCGGCGCCCACCACTTGCACAGGACCTTCGCTTCGGTCCACGCGGACCACACGGCGTCCAACGACGCGTTGAAGGAGCGCTCCACCGTGATCGTGCGGTCATCGGCGCGTGTGAGGAAGTTGAAGATGATCGGATGGGACATGGTTGAGGCTTGATGAAGTTCGCTGGCGTATCGATCGAGGTGCGCGAGGGTCTGCTTGCCGCCTTCGATGGCGCCGTAGCGCTCCACCACCAGGTCGCGCGCCTCCTTGCTCGGGAAGACCGTACGCAGCGTGACGAGCGTTCCCTCGGGCACGTCGGTGAAGGTGAGCGACGCCTCGAAATGCTTCGGATCGTCCCAGTCGCCATGGTCGTAGGCGAGACGATCGATCGGCGACACCTCGGTGTAGGTGATCAGGCTGGGAAAGACCGTGCCGTCCGCCGCGGTCATCGTGTACTTCCATTGTCCGCCGACGCGCACCTCCATGTGCAGCGTGCGGTTGGTGAAGCCGTCAGGCCCCCACCAGCGGTCGATGTGCTCCGGTGTGGTGCACACCTCCCACACCCGTGCACGCGGCGCATGCACGATGCGCGTGATCACGATGCCTCGGTCGCCGACCAGTTCACTTGTTGCGTCCATGTCGCTTGCGTTTCGGCGCGGCCTTCGCCGCCGCCCGTTCCTCCTTGGCCTGAAGCTCCTTCAGGTACATGTCCAGCCGGTCGAAGCGGTCCTCCCAGAAGCGGCGGTACTGCTCCATCCAATCGGTGGCCTCCTTCAACGGCGCGGCCTTGATCGCGCATGGCCGCCATTGGGCCTCCCGCCCTTTCGCGATGAGCTGGGCGCGCTCCAGCACCTTCAGGTGCTTGCTCACTGCCGGCAGGCTCATGTTGAAGGGCGATGCCAGCTCGCTCACGGAGGCCGGGCCGCTCGAAAGCCTCGCCAGGATGGCACGTCGGGTAGGGTCGGCCAGGGCGGAGAAGGTGAGCGAGAGGCGGTCCATGACGGCGGTTGACGTTGCAATAGTATTAAACCATTTGGTTAATTATATATGCTCGTCCCATGAAGCCTGAACGTTCCGTCACGCCTCTGCTCCATCTTTGGCGCATGCTGCGGTGGCTCAAGCTCCTGCTCGCTGTGGTCCTCGGCACAGGGTTGCTCGCCGAGCTCGTGCTCCGCACGCTCGGCCTGCGCGACCATCCGGTCTTCGTCGTCGACCCGCGCTACGAGTACCTCATGGCCCCCGGTCAGGATGTGCGGTACGGCGGCATCCGGTACGTCACCAACGACATCGGCCTTCGCAACGGCCCCATCGGACCGAAGAAGCGGCGGCGTGTGCTCGTGCTCGGCGATTCGGTGATCAACGGCGGGCAGCAGACCACACAGGACAGCCTGGCCACCGTG
>JAEUSV010000060.1 GCA_016788485.1 Flavobacteriales bacterium | reverse complement strand
GCACCGATGGAAACCCAGCAACAGGGGCAGTTCGTGCCCGACGAGGACTACTATTCCGTCGATACGGCCAGCAACTACAACCTGGACACGTACCAGAACGAGCGCAGCTACAACGACATCACGTACAACGACCCCGCCTGGTACAACCAGGGCCGCTTCGGGTTCGGTGTTGGGATCAGCAGCTGGGGCCCCTCCTATGGCATGGGGATGAGCTATGGCTACCCGGGCTATTACAACGACCCCTTCTACAACCCCTACTGGGGCAATAGCTGGATTAGCGGGTACGGCATGTGGGGCTACCCCTACAATGGGTGGAACATGGGGATGGGGATGGGCATGGGTTGGGGCTATCCGGGTTACGGGTACAACCCCTACTGGGGCTATCCCGGTTACGGATGCGCCCCCTGTTACGGATGCGGCGGCGGTAACTATTACCCGACCACTTATGCGCATCGGCCCGGATTCGGAGGCAGCGGCAGTGGAGGCAGCACCACCACGCAGGTGCCCGTGCGTTACCGCCCGAACACCCTGCTCGGCAGCAGGCCCACCACCGGCACCAACCCCACCATGCAACGCAGCAGCGCGAATGGGCAACGTGACCAGCGGAACGTGCAGCGTAGCACCGGCACCCGCACGGAAGGGAGCAGGAGCGGTGGTGGCCAGCAGCGCGCGACCAGCCCGGGCGGTTCACGCTCCGGCGGGTCCCGCTCCGTGGGCGGTGGTGGTGGCGGTTCCACGGGCGGTGGCGGTGGCTCGCGTCCTTCAACCGGCGGCGGGCGCCGTTGATGCATGAGGACGCCCGCAATGGCCCGGCGCGCGCTGGGCATCGCCTTGATCGTCGGTATCGCATCGCCGGCGCTCGCACAGAACGATGAGGACGCCCTGCGGTATTCGTGGGTGCAGCCCGGGGGCACGGCACGCAGCTGGGGCCTGGGCAGCGCCATGGGCGCCGTGGGCGCCGACCCTTCCTCCGCCTCGCTGAACCCCGCCGGCTTCGCGCTCTACAACACCTCGGAGTTCTCCATCACCCCCCTGCTGGAGGTGAACAGCGCGTCCACCACGCACTACGGCACCACCCGCGACGCCTCGAACACACGCTTCGCCATCGGCAACTTCGCCCTGGTGCTCGCCTACCCGGGCAAGAGCACGAGCGAGTGGAAGGCCACGCATTTCGGGGTGAGCTTCGACCGCGAGGCCACCTACCACTGGGACCGCAACGCGTACGGCTCCCCGGTGAACAGCACGATGCTGCAGCAGTTCGCCTCCGATGCGAACGGCACGCCGGCCGATGTGCTCTACGACACCTACCCGTACGGTGCCGGGCTGGCCTGGGACACCTACGCGATCGATCCGGCGGATCCCAACGACACGCTACCCTCCACCTATGCGCCGGCCATCCCCTTCGGCAGCGATGTGGAGCAGCAGCGCACCAATTATGGTGACGGGCGCTCCCAGACGACCAGCATCTTCTTCGCCGCGAACTGGATGGACAAGGTGTACCTGGGCGCCAGCCTCGGCCTGGTCTCCATCCGTTACGACCGCAGCCTGGCGCACACCGAGCGCTCGCTGGTCGACACGCTCGACCTGAACGACTTCGTGTTCAGCGAGGAGCTCGCCACGCGCGGAGGCGGCGTGGACCTGAAGGTGGGCGCGGTGGTGCGCGTGACCGACCGGCTGCGGATGGGGCTCTCCTACCACAGCCCGCGCTGGATGACCCTGGACGACGCGTACTTCACCCGCATGACCACGCGGTTCCGCACGCCCGACCAGCAGGGACGAAGCTCCTACACCGCCGAATCGCCGAGCAGCACCTTCAGCTACAACGTGAACAGCCCGTACAGCCTGCTGGCCAGCGCGGCCTACATCGCGGGCAAGCTGGGGCTGGTGAGCGTGGACTACGGATACACCGATTACAGCCGCATGGACCTGCGCGGCGATCCGAGCATCCCCAACAGCTACGACTTCGCTGCGGAGAACGAGGTGATCCGCACGAGCTATCGCGGCGCCCATAGCGTGCGCGTGGGCACCGAGTGGCGCGCGGGCAACTGGTACATGCGCGGGGGCTGGGGCTGGTGGCAGGACCCGTACGCCGATGGCGATGCGCGGCAGGGCACCGGCTACAAGCGCTACACCGTGGGCGGCGGCTACCGCAACGACCACCTGAGCCTGGACCTGGCGTTCAACTACGGCACCCGCGACGGGCAGTATTACCTCTACGCACCGCAGCTGGTGGACGCGACCTCCGAGCGGCTCACCGACACACGCGCTCTGCTCACGCTCGCCTACCGGCCTTGAGCGCGGCGCTCGGTTGAAAAGGAAAGGCCCGGTCGATGACCGGGCCTTCATGTTCCGTTCGGCAGGCGATCACTGCTCGCCCTGCACGCGCTCCACCACGTAGTCGTCCACCAGGATGCGGCCGCAGTGCTCGCACACGATGATCTTCTTGTGGCTGCTGATGTCCAGCTGGCGCTGGGGCGGGATGGCGTTGAAGCAGCCGCCGCAGGAACCGCGCTTCACCGGCACCACGGCCAGGCCGTTGCGCGAGTTGCCGCGGATGCGATGGTAGGCGCTCAGCAGGCGCTCCTCGATGTGCTTGGCGGCCGCATCGCTCTTCTTCTGCAGGTCCTTCTCCTCCTTCTCGGTCTCGGCGATGATGTCGTCCAGCTCCTTCTTCTTGTGGTCCAGGTCCTTCTTGCGCTCCTTGAAGTTCGCGGCGGTCTCGTCCACCACGGTCTTCTTCGCGTCCACCACGGCCTTGGTCTCCTTGATGCGCTTCTCGGCGAGCTGGATCTCCAGGTTCTGGAACTCCACTTCCTTGCTGAGGCTGTCGTACTCGCGGTTGTTGCGCACCTTGCCCTGCTGGGCCTCGTACTTCTTGATGGTCGCCTTGGCGTCCTTGATGAAGTTCTGCTTGTCGGTGACGTTGCGCTCCAGCTCGGCCATCTCGTCCTGAAGCTTGTTCAGGCGCGTCTCCAGGCCGGCCACCTCGTCCTCGAGGTCCTGCACCTCCAGGGGCAGTTCGCCGCGCTGGGTGCGGATGCGGTCCACCTGCGAGTCGATGTGCTGCAGGCGGAAGAGCTCCACCAGCTTCTCGGCAATGGTGATCTCGGCCTTGCCAGCGGCGGTGTTCGCCTTCGCGGTGGTCTTCTCCTCCTTCGCCGGGGCCTTGGTCTCGGTCTTCGCCATGGTCAGGAAACGTGGATGGGGTTGGTGACGGTATCCGTCAAATGGACCGCAAAAGTAGGGAAATTCTCCGTTAACCGCCGCTGGATCAGGTCCATGGTGAACCGCTCGCTCTCGAAGTGGCCGATATCGGCGATGACCATGCGTCCGTCGGCCTCGAAGAACTGGTGGTACTTCACGTCGCCCGTGACGAAGGCGTCGGCCCCGGCGGCCAGGGCCCGGCCGATGAGGAAGGCCCCCGAGCCCCCGCACACCGCCACCCGCTTCACCGGCCGCCCGCGCAGGGCCGTGTGGCGCACCACCGCCGCCCCGAAGACACGTTTCACCCGGGCCAGGAAGGCCTCTTCCGCCTCGGCCTCAGGCAGTTCACCCACCGCCCCGGACCCGACGCCGGAGTGGGCGTTGAGCAAGGGCACCAGGTCGTAGGCCACCTCCTCGTAGGGGTGCGCCGCCTTCATGGCCGCCACGATGGACCGCTCCAAGGGGGCGTGGTAGATGACCTCGACCCGGGTCTCGGGCTCGGTGTGCCGTTGCCCCTTCTCCCCGACGTAGGCATTCGTGCCCTCGCCGCCCCGGAAGGTGCCGAAGCCCTCCAAGTTGTAGCTGCACTCGTCGTACAGCCCCACCCGGCCGGCGCCGGCGACGAACAGGGCGGAGCGAACGGCCTCGGCGTGGCTGTGGGGCGTGAAGACCGCCAGCTTGCGCAGCTGCCCGGCCTTGGGGTCGAGCACCTGGAGCCCCGTGAGCCCCAGGCGCGCCGCGATCTCGCCGTTCACCCCGTCGATCACGTTGTCCAGGTTGGTGTGGATGGCGTAGATGGCCACGTTGTGGCGAATGGCCTTCAGGAGGATGCGCTCCACCTCGTTGCTGCCCGTGAGGCCCTTGAGCCCGCGGAAGATCACCGGGTGGTGTGCGACCACCAGGCCGCAGCCCTTTCTGACGGCCTCGTCAAGCACGGCCTCGGTGCAGTCCAGGCACACCAGTGCGGCCTTCACCTCCAGCTGGCGGTCGCCCACCTGCAGGCCACTGTTGTCGTAATCCTCCTGGAGCACGGGCGGCGCCCAGGACTCGAGGGCGGTGATCACCTCTTGTATGCGCATCTTGCGGCGGTAATGGGAAAGGCGGCAAAATACGCGACCTCCCTCCGCCGGATCCTCGGCGCCCCGTTCGCCCTGCTCTACGGCGCGGCGCTCCGCCTGCGCCATGCGCTCTATGATGCGGGCGTGCTGCGGGCCGTGGAGCCCCCACGACCCACGGTGGTGGTGGGCAACGTGGCCTTGGGCGGGACCGGCAAGACCCCGCACGTGGAGCTGGTGCTGCGCAACCTGCGCGACCTGGGTCCGCTGGCGACCTTGAGCAGGGGATACGGCCGCAGCGGCACAGCGGTACTTGAAGTGCGCGGTGATGAAGCCGCTGACGCGGTGGGCGACGAGCCCCTGCAATTGAAGCGGCACTTCCCCGGCGTGCGCGTGTTCGTGGGCGCCGACCGGGTGGAGGCCCTGGCCCATATCGCCGCCACCGCGCCCGAGGTGAAGGCCGTGGTGCTCGACGACGCCCTGCAGCACCGCCCGGTAAAGGCGCGCCTGAACCTGGTGCTCACGACCTGGACCAGGCCGTGGTGCGATGACGCCCTTCTGCCCGCCGGCACCCTACGTGACCTGCCTGCACGCGCCCGCCAGGCCGAGGCGGTGATCGTGACCAAATGTCCGCATGCGCCCACCGTGGCGGAGCAGGCCGCCTGGCGGAAGCGGCTCGCGCTGCGTTCGGAACAGGCGCTCTTCTTCAGCGGGCTGCGCTACGCCCCGCTGCGCTGGCTGGATGGCCGCCTTGAACCCGTTCCCGAAGGACCGGACGTGGACGCGCTGCTGGTGACGGGCATCGCTGACCCTGCTCCGCTGGTGGCGGAAGTTCGGCGGCGATGGGGCCGGGTGGAGCATGCGGCCTTCCCCGACCACCACCGGTTCACCCCTGCCGATCTGGCCCGGCTGGCGGGTCTTTTTGGTACCTTCGCGCGCCGCCGGAACGTGCTGATCACCACGGAGAAGGACGCCATGCGCCTGCGCTCCGTGATCACGGGAAGCCCCATTGAAAAGGTGCCCGTGGCGGTGATCGGTGTGGAGGCGGTGATCCTCACCGACACGGAACGCTTTTCCACCCTCCTTCACCATCATGTTGGAACGCATCCAGCGCATCGCTGATCACCTCAAGACCATCACGAACGGCTTCGTGCCGGAGACCGGCATCATCCTGGGTACGGGCCTGAGCGGCCTGGGCAACGAGATCAAGGTGGAGCACTCGGTGCCCTACGGCGCCATCCCCGAATTCCCGGTGAGCACGGTGCAGGGCCATCCCGGCCGCCTGCTCTTCGGCACGCTAGGCGGCAAGCCCGTGGTGGCCATGCAGGGCCGCTTCCACTTCTACGAGGGCTGGACCATGGGCGAGGTGGTGCTGCCCGTGCGCGTGATGAAGTACCTCGGCATCAAGCGCCTGTTCGTGAGCAACGCCAGCGGTGGCGTGAACCCTGAAATGGAAGTGGGCGACCTGATGATCCTCGACGACCACATCAACCTCTTCCCCAATCCGCTGATCGGCCCCAACATCGACGAGCTCGGCACGCGCTTCCCCGATATGAGCGAGCCGTACGACCATGCGCTCATCGCCCGGGCGAAGGCCATCGCCGCGCAGCACGGCATCAAGGTGCTCACCGGCACCTACGTCGGCCTCACGGGTCCCACGCTGGAAACGCCCGCCGAGTACCGCTACGTGCGCAACATCGGCGGCGATGCGGTGGGCATGAGCACCGTGCCCGAGGTGATCGCCGCGCGCCACATGGGCCTGCCCTGCTTCGCCATGAGCGTGATCACCGACCTGGGCGTTCCCGGCCGGATCGAGAAGACCACGCACGAGATCGTGCAGCAGGTGGCCATGAAGGCCGAGCCGAGCCTCACCCTGATCATGCGCGAGCTCGTCGCTACCTGCTGAACCATGCTCCTGCGCACGCTGCTCCTGTTCCTGCCCATGCCCATGCTGGCAGCGGCCCAGGACAGCCTGAACATCCGGTTGGTGGGCGTGTGGGACGACCCCGCCCTGCCCGCCACGTGGCTCTATGACAACACGTACAACGGTTGCTGGGGCTACCACCAGAACGGGCAGGAGTACGGCATCATCGGCAGCACGATGGGCACGCACATCATCGATGTGACCGACCCCTCGGACCTACAGGAACTGCACTTCATCCCCGGTGCGGTGCAGGGGCCGGACGTCGTGCACCGCGAGTACAAGACCTACGCCGGCCGGCTGTATGCGGTGACCGATGAGGGCCCGGGCACCTTGCAGATCATCGACCTGCGCGGCCTGCCCGACAGCGCGAACGTGGTGTACGACAGCAGCGACCTCTTCTTCCGCGCGCACTCGCTGTGGATCGACACCGTGAACGCCAGACTGTACACGCACGGCGGCAACAGCGACCTGGCCATCTACTCCCTCGCGGACCCCGACCTGCCCACCGAACTGCTGGTGCCGGAGAACGACGTGCCCTGGTGGCCCACCGCCGTCGGTTACGTGCACGATGCCTACACACGCGCCAACATCTGCTACACCAACGATGTGGACGGCATGCACATCGTGGATTTCACCGACGTGAACGCGCCCGTGCTGCTGGGCTCGATCACCAACTACCCGCAACCCGGTTACAACCACAGCGGCTGGCTCCACGACAACGGCTGGTTGTACGCCATGTGCGATGAGACGCACGGCACCCGCGTGAAGCTCTTCGATGTGAGCGACCCCAACGACATCCAGTTCATCGACACCATCGGGCCGGCCACGCGCATCAACAACATCCCACACAACCCCTTCTTCCAGGGCGACCTGCTGCACATCGCCTACTACTACGATGGCTACTGGATCTATGATGTGAGCGACCCGGCGAACGCGCAGCTGCTCGGCTACTACGACGGCTCGCTGATCCCCGACGGCTTCAGCTACAAGGGCCTATGGGGGCTGTACCCCTGGCTGCCCAGCGGGCGCGTGATCGGCGGCGACATGCAGCGCGGGCTCATGCTCTTCGACATCAGCCAGGCCGTGGCGGTGAAGGACGCACCGGCACGACACGAGCCCGTCCTGCACGTATGGCCCACCCCAGCCACCGACCACATGCGCGTAGCCGTGGACCGCGGCCGACCGGAACGCATCGATGTGGAACTGCTCGACCTGCACGGACGCACGGTGCTGCGTGCGCACATCGGCAACGACACGCCGCTCGACATCACGTCGCTGCCCGCAGGTCCCTACCTGGTGCGCGCCATCGTCGATGGGCGCATGTACACCGCACGAACGATCAAGACGAAGGAATGAGCCATTGGAGCGACAACTGGGAACTGGTGGTGGGCCTGGAGGTCCACGCGCAGCTGCTGACGGCCAGCAAGGCGTACAGCAGTGACCCCAACACCTACGGCGATCACCCGAACACCAACGTGAGCGCCGTGACCCTGGGGCTGCCCGGCACGCTGCCCGTTCCCAACACCAAGGTCATCGACCACGCCATCCGCCTGGGGCTCGCCGTGGGCAGCACCATCGCCCCGCGGATGCACTACGCCCGCAAGAACTACTTCTACCCCGACCTGCCCAAGGGCTACCAGATCACGCAGGACACCACGCCCATCTGCCGCGGCGGGCAGATCCTGGTGCCGGTGCCGGGCGGCGAGAAGCGCATCGGCATCACCCGCATCCACATGGAAGAGGACGCCGGCAAGAGCATCCACGACGTGGACCCCTTCCACACGCTGGTGGACCTGAACCGCGCCGGTGTGCCGCTGGTGGAGATCGTCAGCGAGCCCGACATCCGCACGAGCCAGGAGGCGTACGACTACCTGGTGGAGGTGCGCCGCCTGGTGCGCTACCTCGACATCTGCGACGGCAACATGGAGGAGGGCAGCCTGCGCTGCGACGCCAACATCAGCGTGCGGCGCAAGGGCACCGAGGCCTTCGGCACGCGCACCGAGGTGAAGAACCTCAACAGCTTCAAGAACGTGCAGCGCGCGATCGAGTTCGAGGCGGCGCGGCAGGTGGAGGTGCTCGAGGCAGGCGGGACGATCAGCATGGAGACGCGCACCTTCGACGCGGCGAAAGGCACCACCATGAGCCTGCGCAGCAAGGAGATGGCCCACGACTACCGCTACTTCCCCGAGCCCGACATCCAGCCCCTCACCGTGAGCGAGGCGAAGAAGGAGGCCATCCGCAGGGCCATGCCGCCGCTGCCACGCGAGCTGTTCGCCAAATACACCACCACGCTCGGCCTCAGCGCCTACGATGCCGGCATCCTCACCGACGACAAGGAGACAGCGCTCTACTACGAGTCCGTACTGCAGCACACCGGCAACGCCAAGGCGGCGGCCAACTGGGTGATGGGCGATGTGCGCAGCTGGATCAATGAACGCGGCCTGGCCATGGCCGACCTGCCCGTGACGCCCGTGCAGCTCGCCGGGCTCATCACGCTCATCGACGATGGCAAGGTGAGCCACACGCTCGCCTCGCAGAAGCTCTTCCCCCTGCTGGTGGACAACCCGGGCACAGCCGCCGCCGACCTGGCCACCGCCCACGGCCTGCTGCTCGACACCCGCGAGGACGTGATCGAGGCCGCCATGAACGAGACCATGGGCCGCTACCCCGACAAGGTGGCCGCCTACCGCGCCGGCAACAAGGGGCTCCTGGGCCTCTTCATGGGCGAGGTGATGAAGGCCACCAAGGGCAAGGCCGACCCGCGCCGCGCCAACGAGGTGGTGAAACGCATGCTCGACGGAACGAACGCCTGAACACACCGATGAAGAAGCTCCTGCTCCTCCCCTCCCTCTGCCTGCTGCTGGCCGCCTGCGGTGGCGGCGACACCCGCGAGATCGCCGTGCAGGTGAACGGCGCCGCCGGCAAGACCGTGTACTTCGACCGTTTCGTCTCGAACAAGCCCGCCCACGTGGACAGCGTGGTGCTCGATGCCAACGGCAAGGGCGTGCTGCACGTGCCGAGGATGCCGCTCGACTTCTACCGCATCGCCCTCACCGACCAGGACAACATCGTGGTGGTGCTCGACAGCACCGAAACGCTCCAGGTGGAGACCAGCGCCGGCACCATGGGCCAGCCCGCCAAGGTGGAGGGCAGCGCCAATACCAAGGCCCTGTACGCCTACTACAACGAGGCGCGCGCCTTCGAACAGGAGCGCGACTCGCTGCGCGATGCGGTGAACGCCAATCCCGGCGACGTGGCCACCCTGCAGCGCTTCAACGACCTGAACAAGGCCTTCTACGACCGCACCAAGGCCTTCGCCACCGAGCACAAGGGCTCGCCCATCGCCCTGGCCGCGTTGAGCCGCATGGACATGAGCAAGGAGCTCGACCTGTTCAAGGCCACCCGCGACGAGCTGCGGCGCACCATGCCCAAGAGCGAGTTCTTCGCCGGCTTCCGCGACCAGGTGGACCGCATGGAGCAGCAGCAGAAGGCCATGGCCGCCCAGCAGGCCGAGATGGAGCGGCTGAGCAACCTGATCCCCGTGGGCGGCGAGGCGCCCGACTTCAGCCAACAGGCCCCCGATGGAAAGACCATCGCGCTCAGCAGCCTGCGCGGCAAGGTGGTGCTCATCGACTTCTGGGCCAGCTGGTGCAAGCCCTGCCGCATGGAGAACCCCAACGTGAAGCGCGTCTACGACAAGTACCACGGCAAGGGCTTCGAGATCCTCGGCGTGAGCCTCGATCGCGACATGAACGCGTGGACCAACGCCATCCAGCAGGACGGCCTGCCCTGGCTGCATGTGAGCGACCTGCAGTTCTGGAACAACGCGGTGGCCCAGCAGTACGGCGTGTCCAGCATCCCCTTCACCGTGCTCGTGGACAAGGAGGGCAAGGTGATCGACAAGAACCTGCGCGGACCGGCCCTGGAAGCCAAGCTCGCCGAGCTCTTCGGCGGGTAGCCGGCGGCAGTAACATGCACCGGTCGCCGTGCGTCACATGCACAAACCGCCTCCCATGACCCGGCCCGTACTTGCCATGTGCACCCTCCTTGCGGCAGGCACGGCATCCGCGCAGAACTACTGGCAGCAACGCGTGGACCATGTGATCCGTGTGCGCCTCGACGACCAGGCGCACATGCTGCACGGGCAGGAGACCTTCACCTACACCAACAACAGCCCCGCCGCGCTCGACACGCTCTGGCTGCACCTGTGGCCAAACGCCTACCGCGAGCGCGGCACGGCCCTCTGCGAGCAGCTCGACGGCATGAACGACCCCGACCTGCACTTCGCCGAGGAAAAGGACCGCGGGTGGATCGACAGCCTCGATCTCATGGCATCGGGCACACGGCTGGCGTGGGGCGAACATCCGCAACATCCCGACATCGCCTGGGTGAAGCTCCCGGCAACGCTTCCTCCGGGCGGATCGGTCGCCATCTCCACCCCCTTCCGCGTGAAGATCCCCGATGGGCGCTTCAGCCGCCTGGGGCACACCGGCCAGGCCTACTACATCACGCAATGGTTCCCCAAGCCCGCGGTGTACGACGCGCAGGGCTGGCACGCCATGCCCTACCTCACCCAGGGCGAGTTCTACAGCGAGTTCGGCCGCTACGATGTCTCCATCACCCTGCCCGCGAACTACGTGGTGGGCGCCACGGGCGTGCTGCAGGATGCCCGCGAGCGCGCCTGGCTCGACAGCCTATCCTCCGATGAGCGCGTACGCCCTGAGCTCATCCGCGAGATCGGTACCGGGAAGCCCAGCAATGCCTTCCCCCCCTCGAGCCCGGCAACCAAGACCATCCGCTACGTGCAGGACAACGTGCACGACTTCGCCTGGTTCGCCGACAAGCGCTTCATCGTGGAGCGCGACGAGATAGTGCTCGCACGCAGTGGCAGGCACGTGACCACCTGGACCATGTACACACCGCGCAACGCCGACCTGTGGAAAGGGTCGGTGAGCTACGTGGGCGCCAGCGTCAACCTGTACAGCCAGTGGGTCGGCGATTACCCCTACGATGAATGCACCGCGGTGGACGGCACCATCAGCGCCGGTGGCGGCATGGAGTACCCGATGATCACCATCATCGGCAACATGGACAGCAAGGAGAGCCTCGACAACGTGATCGCGCACGAGGTGGGCCACAACTGGTTCTACGGCATCCTGGGCAGCAACGAGCGCGACCACGCCTGGATGGACGAGGGCATGAACAGCTTCGTGGAGCTGCGGTACATGCGCGAACGCTACCCCAAGGGCGGGCTCAACGTGCAGCTCCCCTTCGTGGAAATGAGCGGCCGCGGCGACCTGCACCACCTGCAGAGCGAGCTCATGTACCGCCTGAACGCGCGGCGCAACCTGGACCAGCCCATCGAGCAGACCTCAGCGGCCTTCACCCCGCTGAACTACGGCGCCATGGTGTACGGCAAGACCGCGCTGGTGATGGACCACCTGATGGCCTACCTCGGCGAGGAAACGATGGACAAGTGCCTGAACGCCTACTTCGAGGAGTTCAAGTTCAAGCACCCGCAGCCGGAGGACTTGCGCCGTGTGTTCGAGCGCGAGAGCGGGAAGGACCTGGGGTGGGTGTTCGAGGGCCTGCTTGGAACCGATCAGAAGTACGACGTGAAGGCGGTATCGCTTGATCGGCGCATCTGGGAAGGTGGGGTTGAGCGCATGCATCTGGGACATCGCGCCAAAGGGCCGTGGGCCGTACCCTTCCCCATCACTGGCTACGCTGGTGAGGACAGCCTTGGCACTGTGTGGGCCTGGAACAATGGCTTCGGCCATCAGGGCCGGACCGAATATGCCGGGCTTCCGTGGGACAATGTCGATCGCGTGCGCATCGACGCTGGCGCGCGCACCCTCGACATCGACCGCCGCAACAACGGCGATGGTACGAAGCTGCAGCTGCGTTTCCTCTCCGGCCTGGAGCGCGACGACCGCCGCACGATCTACTGGGCCCCGCTGCTGGGCGCCAATGCGCACGATGGCTTCATGGCGGGTCTTGCGCTGCACAACCACGCCTTCCCCAGCCAGCGCTTCGAGTGGGTACTGGCCCCCATGTACGGGTTCACCAGCGAGGAGCTCGTGGGCGGCGCGCGCGCCGAGTACCACTTCGACCGCCTGCGGAGCGACCTGTTCCGCAACATCCACCTGGGGGCGAGCACCTGGGGCTTCAGCACGCAGGAACAGGACGGCATCGCCACCGGCTTCCGCAAGTACACGCCCTCCATTCGCTTCGATGTGGAGCGCGACCTGATGGCCGCACAGCACGCCTTCGCCTACCGCGCCGTGTTCGTGGACCAGCGCACCATCGGCACCGTCACCGGCGATGAAGGCCCCACCACCGGCCAAGTGACCACCTCCGACACCTACCACGAACTGCGCTACGGCATCGGGCGCAACCGCGGCCTGTATCCGTTCACGATCACGGGCATCGTGCTGCACCACGCGGCGTTCACGCGCGCGAGCGCCGAGGCGAAGTGGAGCGCCATCTTCGACAAGGACAAGCACCGCGTGACCTTGCGCGCCTTCGTGGGCACCTTCCTGCGCAAGGAGGAGAGCGAGCTGCAACGGCTGATGGCCTGGCGGCTCAACTGGGGCAACGAGGACCTCTTGTACGACAACATCGCCCTGGCACGCGGCCGCTCCGACGTGTTCGCCGGCCAGCAGATCGGCAAGACGCAGGGCGGCTTCAAGACACCCACGGCACAAGGCGGTTCGGACAGTTGGATCGGCGCGTTGAACCTGGAGCTCGATGCGCCCTTCAAGCTACCGATCAGCCTCTATGCCAATGCCGGTGCGGCGCCCATCACCGAGGTGGACGCCCAGGGTAACCGCACAAGCTCGTGGGACAGCTATTACGAGATGGGCCTCGGATTCCGCATCGTGCGCGATGTGGCCGAGGTGTGGTTCCCGCTCGCCGTATCGAAGAACATCAAGGACGAGCAGGAGTTCCAGGAGCTCACCTTCGGCCAGACGATCCGCTTCGTGCTCGCGCTGGAGAAGTTGGACCCCACCCGCATCGTGCGTAACATCAACCCGTGATGAGGTCGGGCCAGCGCATCTACTTCCTCTCCGACTTCCACCTCGGAGTGCCCGACGCGGCCGCGAGCCTGGCCCGGGAGAAGCGGATCGTGGCCTTCCTCAACGAGGCGGAGAAGGACGCGGCCGAGATCCACATCCTGGGGGACCTGTTCGACATGTGGTTCGAATACCGCGAGGTGGTGCCGCGCGGCTTCGTGCGCCTGCTGGGCAAGCTGGCCGAGCTGCACGACCGCGGCCTGCCCGTGCACCTGTACATCGGCAACCACGACATGTGGATCTTCGACTACCTGCCGAAGGAGACCGGTGTGATCATCCACCGCGAGCCCGTGGTGCGCGTGTGGAACGGGAAGCGCCTGTTGATCGGCCACGGCGACGGGCTCGGCCCCGGCGACCACGGCTACAAGTTCATCAAGAAGGTGTTCCGCAACCCGGTGATGCAGTGGTGCTTCGCTCGGCTGCACCCGAACCTCGGCCTTGGCATCGCGCACTTCTGGAGCGGCCGCAGCCGGAAGAAGAGCTATGTCAACGACCGCAGGTTCCTGGGCGAGGCGAACGAATGGCTCGCCATCCATTGCCGCGAGGTGTTGAAGAAGGAACACGTCGACACCTTCCTCTTCGGCCACCGCCACCTGCCCATGGACCTGCCCGTGGGGCCGCGCTCCCACTATATCAACCTCGGCGATTGGATCACGTGGTACACCTACGCGGTGTTCGACGGGAGCAACGTGCGCTTGATGAAGCGCGTGAGCGACGGACCGCTTGGCGGTGATGTGGAAGCCCCGAAGGTGCCCGCCTAGCCCTGCTTGTCGAAACGGCGCAGGTAGGCCACCAGGTCCACCAGGCGGCTGCTGTAGCCGTACTCGTTGTCGTACCAGCCCATCACCTTCACCATATCGCCCACCACGCTGGTGAGCAGCGCGTCGAAGATGCAGCTGTGCGGGTCGCCCACGATGTCCACGCTCACGATGGGGTCCTCCGTATAGCGCAGGATGCCCCTCATGGGCCCTTCGGCGGCCTGCCGGAACGCGGCGTTGAGCGTCTCGGCCGTGGGGATGCGCTTCACGCGAACGGTGATGTCGGTGATGGACCCGTCAGGCACGGGCACGCGGATGCCGCCACCGCCGAGCCTGCCGTCGAGCTCGGGGAAGATGCGCGTGATGGCCTTGGCCGCGCCTGTGGTGGTTGGCACCATGCTCACGGTGGCGGCACGCGCGCGGCGCAGGTCCTTGTGCGGTGCATCGTGCAGCCGCTGGTCGCCGGTGAAGCTGTGCACCGTGGTGATGTAGCCGCTCTCTATGCCGCAGAGGTCCTGCACCACCTTGATCATGGGCGCGGCGCAGTTGGTGGTGCAGCTGGCATTGCTGATCATGTCCTCGCTGCCGTCGAGGATGTGCTCGTTCACCCCGAGCACCACGCTCTTGATGCCGCCTTCCTTGGCGGGCGCCGAGAGGATCACGCGCTTCGCACCGGCCTTCAGGTGCGCGGAGGCGAGCTCCCGCGTGAGGAAATGGCCCGTGCTCTCGATCACCACGTCGATGCCCAGGTCGCCCCAGGGCAGCGTCGCCGGGTCCTTCGCCGCGAAGGCCCTGATCCGGCGACCTCCGAACACAAGGTGCTGCTCATCGTGCCCCACCTCGCCAGGGAACACACCGTGCACACTGTCGTACTTGAAGAGGTGCGCGAGAGTGAGGTTGTCCGTGAGGTCGTTCACGGCCACCAGCTCGATGTCGGAGCGCTGCAGGAGCAGGCGGGCAGTGACGCGGCCGATGCGGCCGAACCCGTTGATGGCGACGCGGACAGGCTTCATGTGCGGGGTGATGGGTGAAATGTACAGGAAGAGGAAAGCCCTTCCTCCGGGCGGAGGAAGGGCTTCCGATGGTTCACGCGGTGATCAGTTCCGGACCACGAAGCGACCGGTCTGGCGCGCATCGCCGGCGCGGAGCTCCAGGATGTAGGTGCCGGTGCCCAGGCCGTTCACATCGAAGCCGAGGCGCTGGTCGCCCTTGGGCATCGAGCGGCGCGCGATCGTACGCACCACGCGGCCGGTCATGTCGTACACCGTCACCGACACCTCAGTGCGCTCGCGCAGGTTGAAGTTCACGTTCACCTGCTCGTTGGCGGTGGCGGGGTTCGGGAAGATGGTGAGGCCGTTGAAGATCGGGCTGCTAGAGCCGCCATCGCCGATCGGACCGCCCACGCCAAGAAGGGTCTCGGTGCGGAAGATGCCACGGCCGTGCGTACCGGCGTAGATCACGTAAGGGTTGGTCACGTAATCGGGGCTGTACGGGTTGTTCTGCCAGTTCCAGCGCTGCTGACGCAGGGCGAACACGGGCACCTTGCCGAGGCCGTTGTTCTCCACGGCCCAGGTGGCGCCACCATCGTCCGTGGCCCAGATGCCGAACTCGGTGCCCACCACCACGATGTCCGGGTCCTCGGCATGAACGATCGCGTCATACACCGGCATACCGGCGATGTTGCTGGGCACGTTCCAGATGTTGCTCCAGCTGACGGTGCCGGCAAGGGCGTTGCTGGTGCGCTTCACCTTCTGGCTGCCACCGTAGTTGCCGAAAGTGGCCACGAGGTCGTTGCCGTCCTGGGGACCGGGTGCGAGGCCGGTGACGATGGCACTGCCGCTGTGGATGAGCGTGGGACCCGTGAGCGTGCGGGTGGCGCTGGCCAGATCGGCGCTGGCGCTGTCGTATGCCGTGTTGAAGCCGGAGACGCGGTAGATCTCGCCCGAGGTGTTGCCGATGAAGAGGTGGTTGCCATCGGCGCTCCATTCGATGCAGTTCACGTTGCCGACCTGCTGGCTGTTGCCCGCCACCTGCCACCACTCGCTCGCCTTGTTGAAGTTGAGCGCATCACGCGTCACCCACACACCATCCGTACCCGCGAAGCCCACGGCGAAGAGCGACTGCACGGGGTCCCACAGGCGCAGGTTGAGCTTGAGGGAATCACCGGGGAAGAGGGTGTCGGTGCCCGGGGGGAACCAATCGGCCTGCCACGTCGTGGTGAGGGGCACGGCACTGCAGTTGGCGCTGATGTAGTTGAACGGCGTGCCCACCACATCGGCCACGATCAGCGTATCGGTGAGCTTGGTGTTCTTCACGAGATCCAGCGAGTCCTGGCTGTTCTCATCGTACGGGTCCTCGTACAGACGCAGGTTGGTGTAGAAATCGCCCAGGCCGTTGGCCAGGTCGCCCGGCTCACCGAGGTCGGTGATGCGGTTGCTGTAGAAATCGCCGAAGTTGTTGCCACCGTCGCTCGAGCGGAACACAGCCCCGCCGTAGATCGAGGTGAACATGATGTTGCCATCGAGCTGCGAGATATCGGCATCGAAACCGTCACCACCGGTCAGGTCCACCGACTCCTGCACGGTGTTGCCGTTCAGCGGGATGTAGAGCGAACCGTTGTCCTGCGTACCACCGCTCACACGACCCTTGGCATCGTATGCCACGCTGTAGAACTGGGTGATGTTGAGGTCGCGATTGCAGGCAAGGAAGAACTGCCCGGCAGCATCGGTACGATACACACCACCGTCGCAGCCCACGAAGCAGGTCTGCGCGTCGAGGAAGGTGATCTCATGCACGTCGGCATGCACACAGAAGAAGCAGCCCACGAAGTCCTGCGCGATGGCCAGCTGCACCGGGGGACCGGCGATGGTGGTCTTCCAAAGCTCCACGCCGCCGAGCCACAGCTCGTCGGGGTGACCGGGGCGCACCGCGAGCACGTTGTCATAGAACCCCTGCTGGTTGTCCCGGAAGATGTCCAGGGCCTCCACCCCGTTCGTTCCGAAGCCCGGGGGCCAGATGCGGGTCCAGTTGTTGCCCTTGTCCGTGGATGCCCAAACGCCGCTCATGCGTCCGGCGGCATCGCAGGCCATGGCGTACATGTAGTTGGCATCATCGGGCGAGATCGCGAACTCGAGACGGCCGATGCCGGTCTGCGGGAAGCCGGAGCCGGGGGTACCATCGAGCAATTCGAAGTTCTGGCCTCCGTCGGTGCTGCGGTAGGCGTCCGTAGCGACGCCCACCAGCATGGTCTGGCCATCGGAGCTGATCTCCATCGCGCGGATCAGCTGGTTCGCCACAGCGGACGGACCGACGTTCGAGAAGCTGTTGGAGCCCTCGTCGAAGAGCTTCAGGCCATGATCGGAACCCACCCAGAGCTTGTTGGGCTCGGTGCGGTGGCGCTCGATCTTGTTGACGATGGACCAATCGCTACCGTTGAAGAAGTTGGTGGGCGTGGCACCGGGCACGGGCTCGAAGGTGGCGCCGTTGTCAAGGCTGCGGAACAGACCACCGCCCAGGAAACCGCTACCACCGCTGCCGCTGGGGCTTTCGAAGGTGTTTCCCGTGGCCACATAGATGTGACCGTTGCCCAGGATGGCGATCGAGGAGATGCAGAGGTTTTCGTTGTTGAGGCCCTGTCCACCGTCCCACGAATTGAAGGCCGGCACCGGCGACCAGGTGTTACCGCTGTTGGTCGACTTCCACAGGCCACCGCTCACGCCGCCGGCCCAGAGGGTGCCGGGGGTGCCGGGGTCCACTGCGATCGCACGGATGCGGCCACCGATGTTGTTCGGGCCCATCTCGATCCAGTTGAGGCCCACGGCCTTGTTGCTGTTGGTGCGTTCGAAGGCCTCCACGGCCTTGCGCATGGCGAGGTTGTCGCCAGGGTTCACCTCACCGGTATTGAGGTTGCGGCGCAGCATGCTCAGGTATTCCTGCGCACCCTTGATGCCCTTGTCGGCCGAAGCCATGGCATGACGAGGCGTGTAGGCGAGCTGCCGATCGCGCAGCATGTGCGCGGTGAGGCCGGCGGCCAGAGCGACCCCGGTTAGTCCGAAGAAGAGTGTACGGTTCATCGCAGGATGAGGAAGCTTTTCACAAGGATGACAAATATAGGCCCGAACGGTTCGCGTCCGTCATCCCCCACTGTCACGGATCGGTCCTATTCTATACCGGTCAGCCCGAACGGCTAGTGCACGTGCTTCTCGGCGTGGTAGCTGGAGCGCACGAGCGGCCCGCTCTCCACGAACCGGAAGCCGCGCTTGAGGCCTTCCTCGCGGAAGCGCGCGAAGCGGTCGGGGTGCACGAACTCCACCACGGGCAGGTGCGCCTTGGTGGGTTGCAGGTACTGGCCCAGCGTAATGATGTCGCACTGCACCGAGCGCAGGTCGTCCATGGTCTCCAGCACCTCCTGATCGGTCTCGCCCAGGCCCAGCATCACGCCGCTCTTGGTGCGCAGGCCGGCGCGCTTGGCGCGCAGGAGCACCTCGAGGCTGCGGTCGTAGCGGGCCTGCACGCGCACCTTGCGGGTAAGGCGGCGCACCGTCTCCAGGTTGTGCGAAAGCACGTCGGGCGCGGCGTCGAGCACGATGGCCAGGTTCTCCCAGATGCCCTGGAAGTCGGGGATCAGGGTCTCGAGCTTGGTCTCCGGGCTCCGGCGGCGCACCGCACGGATGGTCCGCGCCCAGATGTCGGCGCCACCGTCCTTCAGATCATCGCGGTCCACCGAGGTGATCACGCAGTGCTTCACCCCCATGAGCTCCACGCTGCGGGCCACGCGTGCCGGCTCGAAGGGGTCGGCCGCCTCGGGCCGTCCGGTGGCCACCGAACAGAACCCGCACGAACGGGTGCAGATGTTGCCCAGGATCATGAAGGTGGCGGTGCCCGCCCCCCAGCATTCGCCCATGTTGGGGCAGTTGCCGCTCTGGCAGATGGTGTGCAGCTTGTGCTCGCCCACGATCTCGCGCACCTTGCGGTAGCCTTCACCGGTGGGCAGCTTCACGCGCAGCCAATCAGGTCGGCGGGCGGGACGCTCCGCGGTCTGGGCCGCCTTCTCCACGGCCCCGGTTCCTTCGCTCATCGGATCTTCTTCTTGCCGAACTGCAGGGACACGTAGAACTCCAGGAAGAACTGCTTGTTCTCCACCCCATCGATCTCGGCCATGATGGGGACCTCCTCCAGGAACGCATCGATGGTGGCGCCGACCTCAATGGCCTTGTAGCCATCACCGGTGGTGCTGTGCTCGAAATTGAACGCGAAGCGCCCGAAGGCACCCGGCCGGATGCCCATCTCGTTCACGCCCGTGAACCAGGAGGCCCGGCCGTAGATGTTGTTGACGGAGTGCACGGCCGGGTCGTAGCGCTCCACCACGATCGTCTCATAGGGGATGCCCGGCTTGCCGATCTGCAGGTACACCGGCTTCAGCAGGCCGATGGACGGACCGATGCCCCACACCACGCTCACCTCCACCCCGTTGCTGCGGATCTTCTCGGTGAGCATGTTCTTGCCTCCGAACATGGGCCGCAGGATGAGGAAGGAGTTGGCCTTTCCGTAGAAGTACCCACGCGCGTCCTCGTAGTAGGGATTGTAGCTCTTCACCTCCTTCGGGTGCTTCATGCCCACCACCTCGGCGCCCAGCAGCGTGCGCTTGCGGGCGGTGTTGTACTTGGCGTGGTACATGAACAGGCCCCAGCCGTCGCCATGGGCCGTAAAGCCTCCATAGAGCTCACTGCTGTACAGCGTGCGTGACGGATCGTCGTAGATGCTCACGTTCTGTGCGCGCAGCCCGGAGGCCACCACCAGAAGCAGCATGAGCAGACCGGACCGCAGGGCACCTGAACGCATGGACGTACAAAGCTACACCCCATCAACGCTACCTTCGCCACCCAACGCATGGACACCGCATCGGTCAAGTACCTCGGGGGGCTCCGCACCGAGGCCACCCACCTGCGGAGCGGCCAGGTGATCATCACCGATGCCCCTCCCGACAACAAGGGCCGGGGCGAGGCCTTCTCCCCCACGGACCTCCTGAGCACCTCGCTGGCCTGCTGCATGATGACCTTGATGGGCATCGCCGCCCAGGAGCGCGGGTTCGAACTGCCGGGCCTGGAGGCCCGCGTGGTGAAGCACATGGCCTCGGACCCGCGGCGGGTGGCGCGCATCGAGGTGCACCTGGCCATGGACGGCGCCGCGCTGGACGAGCGGAAGCGCACCGTGCTCGAGCGGGCCGCACGCACCTGTCCGGTAGCCTTGAGCCTGCGTGAAGACCTGGTGCAGGAGGTGACCTTCACCTACCGGTGAACGCCACCAGCACGAAAGCCCGGCCAAGGCCGGGCTTTTATAGGATCGTGGGTCCGTGGCGGGCTATCAGCCGCGGTGCTCGGCAGGAACGTTGTTCACCTTGCCGTACGCCGGGCAGGAGTGGCCCTTGGAGCACGAGGTGAGGAGGGTTCCCGCGGCGATCACCAACGCCAGTACGAAGCGCAGCTTCTTCATCGTTCGTTCGATTGGTCCCTCTGGGAGGACGTGTGTTGGCTAGGGACGGTCAAAATTAACCGTGGGTACGTGCAGGTCATGGAAAATGTTTCAACAGCCGGATCGTCGATCTTCGGACCATGAGCGAGCAGGCCCGAACGGATAACGCGGGGACCACCGGGATCATTGGCCCCGGCTGGACCGAACGGCTCGGCCCCGAGCTCGTTCAGCCTTACTTCCTGGAGCTCAAGAACTTCCTCCAGCAGGAGCGCGCGCAGCACCGGGTCTATCCCCGCGGGAGCGACATCTTCCGCGCCTTTCAGCTCACCCCGTTCGATGCGGTGAAGGTGGTGGTGCTGGGCCAGGACCCTTACCACGGCCCGGGCCAGGCCCATGGGCTCTGTTTCTCGGTACCCGACGGCATCGCCCCTCCCCCCTCGCTCCAGAACATCTTCGCCGAGCTGCATCGCGACCTCGGCCTGGCACGTCCGGCGAACGGCGACCTCACCCCCTGGGCCCGCCAAGGGGTGCTGCTGCTCAACGCCACCCTCACCGTGCGGGCCGAGCAGGCCGCCTCGCACCATGGCAAGGGCTGGGAACGGTTCACCGACGAGGCCATCCGCCACCTGAGCCGTGAACGCCAAGGCCTGGTCTTCCTGTTGTGGGGCCGGCATGCGCAACAGAAGGAGCAGCTGATCGACGGGGACCGGCACTACCTGTTGAAGGCCCCCCACCCCTCGCCGCTGAGCGCGCACCGCGGCTTCATCGGCTGCGGGCACTTCAGCGCGGCCAATGAGCTGCTCGCTGCCCAAGGGCTCGCGCCCATCGACTGGAGCCTCCCATGATGCGGATACTGGCGCTGTTCCTGCTGTTGTCGACCCACCACCTGGCGGGCGCCCAGCGCACGCTGCAGCTGGAGGCATCCGCCCCGCTGCCACGCTGGGCGAAGGGTCCGTTCAAGGTGGCGGACAGCACCGCTTCCGTGGCCAAGGCCATGGAGGTGCGCCAGGCCTTGATCGCCGACGGGCACCTGGAGGCCTCGGTGGACACCTGCCGCTTCCTGCCCGGCAGCACGGTCTGCACCCTGCACCTGGGCCCCACCTACCGCTGGGCCCGGCTCCGCGCAGGTGGGGTGGAGCCCGAGATCGCATCTTCCGCAGGCTTCCGCGAGCGGTTCTATGCCGACCGGCCCGTGCGACCCGCCGAAGTGGCGCGGCTGATGGAGGACCTGCTGGATGAATGCGAGCGGAACGGTCATCCGTTCGCCACGGTGCGGCTGGACAGCCTTCGGCAGCAGGAGGACGGGCTCGAGGCCAGCATCGTGCTGGACCGCGGCCGGGCGGTACGGGTGGACAGTGTGGTGGTGAAGGGAACGGCCCGCATGGGCGACCGCTTCCTCTGGAGCCAGATCGGCATCCGTCCCGGCGACCCGTACAACGAGGAGGTCGTTTCCAACGTGGACCGCAGGACCCGTGAACTGCCCTTCGTCACCGCGCGCCAGCCGGCCTACGTGCTGTTCTCCCCCGAACAGACGAAGCTCTTCCTCTTCCTCGATGCACGCAAGGCCAGCAGCGTGAACGGCGTGCTCGGCGTGCTGCCCGACGCCAACACCGGCGAAGTGAAGTTCACTGGTGACCTCGACCTGAAGCTGCGCAACGCCCTGAAACGCGGCGAGGCCATCGACCTCAACTGGCGCGGGCTGCCCGACCAGACGCAGGACCTGAAGCTGCACTTCAATCTGCCATTCGTGTTCAACACCCCCTTCGGTGTCGACCTTGGCCTGAAGCTCTTCAAGCGCGACAGCACCTTCCTGGAGGTGAACGCCCGCGCCGGATTGGACTACCTGCTCACCCGGGGCGACAAGGTGACGGGCTTCGTGAACAGCAGGAGCACGGACAGGCTGGGACGCACCACCGTGCCCACACCTGGGCTTGCTGACATCAGCATCCTGAGCTACGGCCTGGGGCTGCGCAGGGAGCGGTTCGACTACCGGTTCAACCCGCGGGAAGGACTGGGGCTCGAGCTGGAGGGCTCGGTGGGCCGCAAGCGCTCCACCACCGCGGTGCTGGGGTCCACCGAGCCCGAAAGCGAGGTGCAGAGCGTGCAGTACCAGGCCGATGCCCGCGTGGTGTGGCACGTGCCCGTGCGCCGGCAGGGCACCCTGCGCTGGGTGGTGCAGGGCGGCTGGATGGTGAACGACCAGCTCTACACCAACGAGCTCTATCGCATCGGCGGCCTGCGCACCATGCGGGGCGTGGACGAAGCCTCCATCTACTGCTCGGCCTGGGCGGTGGGCACGGCCGAGTACCGCTTCCTGTTCGAGGAGAACTCGAACTTCCTGCTGTTCGTGGACCTGGGCTGGTGGCAGGACGAGAGCCAGGAGACGCCCGTGAGCGATGACCCGCTCGGCTTCGGCGTCGGCACCAACTTCGAGACCCGGGCGGGGATCTTCAGCCTCACCTACGCGCTGGGCCAGCAGTTCGGCAACCCCGTCGACATCCGGAACGGCAAGGTGCACTTCGGTTTCACCAGCCTGTTCTGATGAGCGCGGCCACGGCAAGCCCTTGCGCGCTGCCCGCTTGGCTCCCCGCCCATGCTACCTTCGTGCAGCGATGGGAACAGGGATGATGGTCCTGGTGCTGCTGGGCGGTGCATTGCTGGGAGCGCTGCTCATGCACCTGCTCCGGCAGGGCAGGGAGACCGCAGCGCTCGCCGAGCTGCGCGTTCGGCATGAACAGGAGAAAGGCGAGCTCACCGCGGTATTGAAGCAACGTGAAGAAGCGTTGGTGCTGTTGCGCGAGCAGCAGGGCCGCGAGCGCGGCGAGCACGACCAGCGCGTGCAGGTCGTGGCGCGGGAGCTGGCGCAGCGCGGTGAGGAGCTCGTGAAGCTCAGCGGAACGCTCGCCACCGAGCAGGAGCGCAACCGCACGCTCAACGACCGCCTGAACGAACAGCGCGCGGAGCTCGAGCAGCTTCAGCAGCGCCTCACCACCGAGTTCGAGAACATCGCCAACCGCCTGCTGAGCGAGCGCGGCAAGGCGCTGAACGAGCAGCACCAGGAGAAGCTCGGTGTGCTCCTGAAGCCACTGCAGGACCGTCTCAACGACTTCCAACGGCAGGTGCGCGAGGCCTACGAGAGCGAGGGGCGCGAGCGGCATACGCTCAAGAGCGAGCTCATGAAGCTGGTGGAGCAGAACCAGCGGTTGAGCCAGGAGGCCAACGACCTCACGCGGGCGTTGAAGGGCGACTCGCAGGCACAGGGCGCATGGGGGGAGATGATCCTGGAGAAGCTGCTCGAATCCTCGGGCCTGATGAAGGGCACCG
Source organism: Flavobacteriales bacterium (assembly GCA_016788485.1). Lineage (GTDB taxonomy): Bacteria > Bacteroidota > Bacteroidia > Flavobacteriales_F > PHOS-HE28 > PHOS-HE28. Next base: position 24,856 of record JAEUSV010000060.1, on the reverse strand, counting down.
AGTTCAGCATGCAGGAGAGCACCACCCTTGGCGATGGCACGCGCCTGCGGCCCGATGCGGTGGTGATGCTCCCCGACCAGAAGCACCTGGTGATCGACAGCAAGGTGTCGCTGCTCCATTACGAACGCTGGGCGGCCGCCACCGACGCCGCCGAGAAGGAGCGTCTCATGCGGCAGCACGTGGAGAGCCTGCGGGCGCATGCGAAGGGTCTTTCCGAGAAGGACTACACCAAGCTCTACGATGTGCGGAGCGTTGACTTCGTGCTCATGTTCGTGCCGATCGAACCCGCCTTCCTGCTGGCGCTGCGCGAGCGGCCCGAGCTGTTCCAGGAGGCCTACGACCGGCAGGTGGTGATGGTGACGCACACCACGCTCATGGCCACCCTGCGCACCATCCACAGCATCTGGAAGCACGAACGCATCGCGCGCAACCACCTGGAGATCGCGGACCGCGCCGGCAAGCTTTACGAGAAGTTCGTCGGCTTCAGCGAGGACCTGATCAAGGTGGGCCAGCAGATGGATGCGGCCAAGAAGAGCTACAGCGAGGCCATGGGCAAGCTGAGCGAAGGCCCCGGCAACCTGGTGCGCCAGGTGGAGAAGCTGAAGGAGCTCGGCGCCAAGACCAACCGTACGGTCAACGAGAAGCTGCTGCAGCGCTCGTTGGGCGATCAAGCCTCCCTGCTCGAATGAGGTGGTCGCTCTCCATCGCCCTGCTTGTCGCCGCGGCCGTTCTTCAGGGCTGTGGCAGCAGCACCGCGACCACCAAGGGCGCCGACACCGGCTCGTCGGGCACGCAGGACCGCAGCACGGGCGAACTCCGGTTCGAGGCGCGGCTGCACCATGCCACCGCCGATCGCACGGTGATCTACTTCAAGCTGCACACCGCCGACCTGCTCTACAAGAGCCAGGGCGGAGGCGGTCCTTTCCGGTCCAACGTCACCATCCTTTACGAGGCTTATCCCATCGGCGGCGGGAAGAACCTGCTCGACAGCGCGAGCACCTTCGTGCGCGACCAGGCCGACGCCAGCGGGCGCGACCAGGAACTGGTGGGGAGCTTCGAGCTGAAGCGCACGCCCTCGGCCGAGTTCCTGCTCAAGGTGATCGCCCGTGACGAGAACCGGGACGTGAGCGAGCACCGTTACCTGCGCGTGAACGCTCCGCGTCCTGGCGACCGGCACAGCATGCTCCCCTTCGACCCTCGTTCGGGCGTTCCGCTGTTCGATGACCACCTCGCCTTCACGGGTCCCGTGGCTGTGAAGTGCGAGACCTGCGGCGGACGGCCGCTCTGGGTCGACCACAGGCCCCGCACCGTGAAGCTGCCACCGCCCGTCTTCACCCAGCAACGTACGCCGGTGCTCCTGGGCGCACCCGACACCCTGTACCAGGTGATGCCCGACGAGCAAGGCAACTACGTGGTGCAGATGCCGGACAGCGGGGCCCTGCTGCTGCGCACCGACACCGCCCTGGTGGAAGGACTGATGTTGCACGCGATGGGCGCGGCCTACCCCACGGTGCGCACGGTGGACGACATGCTGGCCCCCCTTCGCTACATCACCAGCATGCAGGAATGGGACCGGATCGACAAGGCCGGGGACCGGCGACGTGCGCTCGAGAAGTTCTGGACCGATGCCGCCGGTGACCAGGAACGTGCCCGGGGGGCGATCCGCGCGTTCTATTCACGGGTGGAAACGGCCAACCGGGAGTTCACCTCGGTGGCCGAGGGCTGGCGGACCGATCGCGGCCTGGTCTACATCATCTTCGGCCCACCCAGCAACGTGCGGCGAACGGACAAGGGCGAGGTGTGGACCTATGGCGAGGAGAACAACCTGATGAGCCTTTCCTTCAGCTTCAAGCGACGCGAGGACGGGCTGACCGACAACGACTACGAACTGGACCGCGACCCCATGTTCAAGGGGGCCTGGTACCGAAACGTGGAAAGCTGGCGCAACGGACGCATCCAACAGCATTGAGCACCAACAAGAAAGAGGACCTGGTCTGCGGAGTGCGGCCGGTGATCGAAGCCCTGCGGAGCGGGCGCAACGTGGAACGCTTGCTGATCCGGCGCGATGCCGGTGGCGAGGGCGTGCGCGAGCTGAAGCAGCTGGCGCGTGAACGCGACGTGCCCTGGCAGCCCGTGCCCCCCGAGAAGCTCGACCGCCTGACCCGGGCGGAGCACCAAGGAGTGGTGGCCTTCATCAGCCAGGTGGAGGAACAGGACCTCGACGGGGTGATCGCCCAGGCCTATGAGCGTGGCGAGGACCCCTTCATCGTGGCGCTGGACAGCGTGACCGACGTGCGGAACATGGGGGCCATCGCCCGCAGCGCCGAATGCTTCGGGGCACACGCGATCCTGGTGCCGAAGCAGGGGACCGCAAGGCTCGGCCCCGATGCCGTGAAAAGCTCCGCCGGAGCCCTGCTCCGGTTGCCCGTATGCCGGGTGATGAGCTTTCCCGATGCGTTGCGACGCGCCCACGAGCATGGCCTGCGCATCGCGGCCTGCACCGAAAAGGGCGACACGCCCCTGGCCTCGGCCCAGCTCAGCGGCCCTCTGGTGGTAGTGATGGGTTCGGAGGAGACCGGCATCTCCCCCACGGTCCTGCGCCTGGCCGACCAGCTCGTGCGCATCGACATGGCCGGGACGATCGGTTCACTGAACGTGTCGGTGGCCACGGGCATCGTTCTGCACCAGGCCAGCCAGGCCCGCAAGCCCAAGGGCTGAAGACCATCGGCGCCTTTCAGCCTTTCGTCCGGCTTTTCCGGTAACCCGTCGGATCTTTTCGCCGTAACACGGTCCCGTCGGCAGGTGCGCTCACACCCGCCGGCCTCAAGGACCGATACATGGACAACCGGCTCATTTCCCGTGCCGTGGCCCTCTGGGCCATGCTCATACTGGCACAGGCCGCCCTGCGCGCCCAAAGCCCTCTGACGAACGCCGTCACCTTCCAGGTGAACGGTCTTACAGCGGCCCACCGCGACGCCATCATCCAGGACCTTACCGCCCGGGGCGACCTGAGGGTCGCCTTTGCGTGCGTGCCAGCCGGCATCCTGGTGCTGGAGCCCAACGGGGCCGCCATGCGCGGAAGCCTTCGTTCGAACGCCGAGGCCGTGCTCGACCAGCAGTTCGGTCGGCAGGCCTATTCCCTGCTCACCATCGACCGCCAACAGGCCGAGGCCCAGTGCGCCGCGGTACGCAACCAATGATGACCGGCACGATGCGCTTCCAGAACACCCTACGACGTTCGCTCACCGGCTCCCTGATCGCGTCGGCCTTGATGGCGAGCGCCCAGCTCACGGTGAGCCCACAGGCCGACCTGCAGCAGCTGGCCGCGAACATCACGGGCCCCGGGGTCACCATCTCCAACCCCACGATCACCTGCCATGCGCAGGGCTTCGGCGTTTTCAGCTACACGGGCACCTCCCTTGGCGCTGATGAAGGGGTCGTGCTCACCACCGGACGCATCACGGACGCCCCGGGTCCGAACAACAACGGCGGCAACTCGAACTGGTTCGCACAGAACACGGCCGGCGATGCCGTACTGAACGCGGTCACCGGGCGCACCACCATGGACGCCTGCAAGTTCGAGTTCGACATCATCCCCACCGGCGACAGCCTGTCGTTCAATTTCGTGTTCGCCTCGGAGGAGTACAACGAGTGGGTCGGTTCCCAGTACAACGACGTGTTCGGCTTCTTCATCAGCGGACCCGGCATCGTGGGCGACCCCAACGCCGGCAACGACAAGAACATCGCCCTGATACCCGGCAGCAACCAGCCGGTGACCATCAACAACGTCAACAACGGAAGCAACTCCGCCTATTACCAGGACAACACCGGTGGCGCTCACATCCAGTACGACGGCTTCACGAGGAACCTGATGGCACGAACGGCCGTGAACGCCTGCCAGTCCTATCACTTGAAGCTGATCATCGCCGATGCATCGGACCGGAAATTCGACTCGGGGGTCTTCATCGAGAAGATCAAGAGCAACAACGTGACCATGCAGGCCTTCACGGCCAGTGGATCACCGGACATGGTGGAGGGCTGCAACCCAGGCTGGGTGCGATTCTCACGCCCTTTCCCGCGCCCCACTCCGCTCTCCATCCAGTACTACATCCAGGGAAGTGCGACCAACGGTACGGATTACAGCGCCATCACGCCCACCAACCCGGCCCTGGCCAAGACGATCCAGATCCCGGCCAACCAGACCTATGTGGACCGCCCGGTGAACCCGCTGAGCGATGCGCTGAACGAATCCACCGAGTACCTCACGTTCATCCTCGGCAATCCCTTCTGCCCCGCCCAATCACTGGATACGCTCCAGTTCAACATCGTTGACACGCTGATCGCCACGGTGAGCCCCGGCAACGTGGTGCTCTGTGCCGGTGACTCGGTGCAGTACACGGTCACCGGCGGCGCCAGCTATGCCTGGTCCCCTGCCGCCACGGTGAGCTCTCCCACGAGCGCTGTCACCTGGGTGCATCCCAGCACGAACACGAACTACACGGTCACCATCACCGAGGGGACCTGCAGCCGCACGGTGACCCGGCAGGTGCGTGTTAGCCATCTGTCGCTCACAGGCAACGTGACGCAACCCTTGTGCAATGCGAGCGCGAACGGCGCCATCGACCTCGGCCATACCGGTGGCTTCCCGCCCTACACCTACGCATGGACGGGGCCGAACGGATTCACCGCGAGCACACAGGACATCACGGGGCTCGCGCCCGGCACTTACACCGTCGTGGTGAACGATGCGGCCTGTACGCGCACGCAGTCGTTCAACGTGATCGCGCCTGCGGTGCTCGGTGTCACCACCACGCCTTCGATCCTCCCCTTCGGCCAGAACATCGCGTGCAACGGTGGCAGCACCGGGAGCATCGCCACCACCATCACCGGTGGTGTGGCCCCATACACCGCAGCCTGGTCGGGACCCAACGGTTTCACCAGCGCCTCGCCCTCGCTGAGCGGCCTCGCGGCCGGCCCGTACGACCTGCTCGTGACCGATGTGAACGGATGCACCGTAACGAGCTCCGTCACGCTCACCCAGCCGCAACCGATGAGCGCGTCCATCAGTGCCACCACCCCGGTGCTGTGCTTTGGCGATGGACTGGGCGGTGCGTCGGCCACCATCACGGGAGGCATCCCCCCGTACACCTACGCATGGGGCACCACCCCCTCGCAGTCCACACCGACCGCCACCGGCCTTGCCGCCGGCACCTACCCGGTGACCATCACCGACGGGTACGGCTGCACGGCCAGCGCAACGGCCGTGGTGGCTGGTCCCACCGCGCCTCTGGGCACGGCACTGAACAGCACCACCCAGGTGCTCTGCTTCGGCAACAGCACCGGATCGGCCTCCATCACCGTTTCCGGAGGCACGCCCGACTACACCACCACCTGGAACACAAGCCCCGCACAGACCGGAACCAACGCGACCGGGCTTCCCGCAGGAACATGGACGGCCACGGTGACCGACGCCAACGGTTGCAGCACCACGCGTGACGTGATCATCACCCAGCCTGTCGCAACGCTCGCCGCGAGCGTAAGCCTGCAGGCGGACGTGGCCTGCTTCGGCGGTAGCACCGGCAGTGCCACCGTGAGCGCTTCGGGCGGCACCGGTCCTTACACCTATGGCTGGAGCACGATCCCTGCTCAGAACACGGCCACCGCCACCGGCCTTTCCGCGGGCACCTGGACCTGCACCGTTAGCGACCTGAACAACTGCAGTACCGCGGTCACCGCGACCATTTCACAACCTGCATCCACACTGTCCACCACGATCGCTGCACAGATGGATGTGGCCTGCCACGGGAGCAGCACCGGATCGGCCAGCATCACGGCCAATGGCGGCACCGCACCGTACACGTTCGCGTGGAACACCACCCCCGTGCAGAGCTCGGCCACGGCATTGAACCTGTCCGCCGGCACATGGACCTGCTCGGTGACCGACGCGAACGGCTGCAGCACCACGCACAGTGTGACCATCACGCAGCCCGCTGCTCCGCTCAGTACGTCGCTGTCCGCACAGACCAACGTGAGCTGTTCCGGCGGTACGAACGGCGCGGCCACGATCCTGGCCACGGGAGGATCCTCACCCTACACCTACAGCTGGAACACCAACCCGGTGCAGAACGCTGCGACCGCCTCGGGCCTGAGCGCAGGCACCTGGACCTGTACAGTGACCGACGCGAACGGTTGCTCGGCCCAACGCACCGTCACCATCACGGAGCCCGTCTCGGCCCTTGCCGCGGCCATCGGCACCACGACCAACGTGGCCTGCCATGGCGAACAATCAGGCTCCATCAGCGTGGTGGTGAGCGGAGGTACCGCACCCTACTCCCAGGCCTGGAACACGACACCAGCACAGAACGGCACCACGGCGAACGGCCTCCCTGCCGGAGCATGGACCTGCACGGTGACCGACGCGAACGGTTGCGTGACATCGGCAAGCGCCTCCATCAACCAACCCACCGCCGCGCTCAGCGCCGCCATCACCGCCCAGACCAACGTGCTCATCTTCGGACAGAGCACGGGCAGCGCGACCGTGGCGGCCAACGCGGGCACCGCGCCTTACACATACGCCTGGAGCACCAGCCCTGTGCAGACCACGGCCACGGCGAGCGGTCTTGCTGCAGGCGGCTACCTGGTGGTGGTGACCGACGCCAACGGTTGCAGCACCACGGCCACGGTGGCGATCACCCAGCCCGGTTCCGCGCTGGCGGCCGCCATCGGCTCCCAGGTGAACGTCGCTTGCCATGGTGATGCCACCGGATCGGCCACGGCCTCGGCCAGCGGCGGTGTGGCCCCCTACAGTTTCCTCTGGAACACCACGCCCGCGCAGAACGGCGCCACCGCCACGGGTCTCCCCGCAGGTACGTGGACGGTGACCGTGACGGACGCTAACGGCGCGGTGAGCACCGGCAGCGTGAACATCACGGAGCCTGTTGCACCGCTCGCTGCCACGTTGAGCGCACAAACGAACGTGAGCTGCCACGGCGACCAGACAGGCACCGCCACGGTGAACGTGAGCGGAGGCACTCCAGGCTACACCTTGAGCTGGAACACGACGCCGGCCCAAAACGGCGCCCAGGCCAGCGGACTTGGCGCAGGCACCTACATCTGCTCGGTGATCGACGCCAACGGCTGCACCACTGCCGTCAGCGTGACGATCACCGGACCGGCAGCCGCCCTCTCGGCCGTGTTGAGCAGCACCACGGATGTGGCCTGCCACGGAGGCAGCACCGGCTCGGCCACCGTGACCGCCAACGGTGGTACGGCGCCTTATGCCTACGATTGGAACACCGCGCCGCAACAGACAAGCGCACAGGCCACCGGCCTTTCAGCGGGCACCTGGACCTGCACGGTCACCGATGCGAACGGATGCTCCACGAACATCCCGGCCACCATCGCACAACCCGCACAGGCGCTTAGCGTGCTGGCCAACAGCACCGCGCAGGCCACCTGCGGCATCGCCAATGGAGCAGCCAACGCCACGGCATCGGGCGGTACTGCACCTTATGGCTACCAGTGGAGCAGCACGCCTGTCCAGACCAGCGCTTCGCTCATGGGAGTGGACGCCGGCGGTTACACGGTGACGGTGACCGATGCCAATGGCTGCGCTGCGAACGCAGGCACCACCATCACATCGCCCTCCACGCTGACCATGGCCCTGGCCAGCACCACCGACCAGGCCTGCTTCGGTTCATCGAGCGGGCAGGCGACGGTCGCGGCCTCCGGTGGCATCGCGCCTTACACCTACACCTGGAACACGGTGCCCGTTCAGGTGGGCGCCACGGCGAGCGGTCTCGCAGCAGGAAGCTACACCGCCACGGTGACGGACGGCTCCGGCTGCAGCACGTCCATTCCCGTCGTGATCAACGGTCCCGCTGCTCCGCTCACCCTGTCCACCACCTCGACCACCAACGTGCTCTGCTTCGCTGCGGCCACCGGCGGCGCCGAAGTGTCCGCCAGCGGCGGCACAGCCCCGTACCAATACATCTGGAACACCTCGCCCACGGTCACCGGCGACAGCATCGGCGGCCTTGCGGCCGGTGTGTATGCGGTCTCCGTGACCGACGCCAATGGTTGCACCGCGAACAGCACAGTGACCATCACGCAACCCACGACCGAGATCGTGGCCTTCATCGAGAACTTCCAACATGAGAGCTGCTTCGGTGCACAGGACGGCTGGGTGACCCTTGATGTGGTGGGCGGCAGTGGCAGCTACACCATGACCTGGAACACGGTGCCACCCCAGAGCGGACCCACCGCCGTGGGCCTGGGCGCGGGCATCTACACGCTCACGGTGACCGACGACAACGGCTGCAGCATCCCGAAGTTCTATCCGGTGAACATCAATGGTCCCTCCGCGCCGCTCGCCACCGCACTGAGCGCCGTTGACCACGACGGCTTCGCCATCTCGTGCCCGGGAGGTGCGGACGGCCAGGTCTTCGCGAACACCACCGGTGGCACCGCACCGTACACCTACGCCTGGACGGGCCCGAACGGTCCGCTCGGCAACGCCACGCAGCTCGCCGGGCTCTCCGCCGGCAGCTATGAGGTGACCACCACCGACGTGAACGGATGCAGCACCACGGTGAGCATCACGCTAGGCGAGCCCGCACCGCTGGCGATCGGTGCGTCCATCACCACCGCGGCATGCATGGGCACGAACACCGGCGCCATCGATGCCACCGTGACGGGCGGCACCTCTCCGTACACCATCCAGTGGAACGGCCCTGGTGGCTACTTCAGCACCAGCACCGACATCACCGGCCTGATGGCCGGTGTTTACACCGCCACGCTCACCGATGCGCACGGCTGCACCAACAGCTTCCCCTTCAATGTGACCCAACCCGGTCAGGTGGCCGTAAGCGGCACCGTGAGCACCTACGCCGGCGGGCAGAACATCACCTGCGATGGCGCGAGCGATGGCAGCATCGACATCACGGCCACCGGTGGCATCGCGCCTTACACCTATGCCTGGAGCGGCCCCGCGATCACCAACGGCGCTGCGGAGGACCTGAGCGGCCTGGTCGCCGGATCCTACAGCGTTGTCGTGACGGACGCCAACGGCTGTGATGCGCTGGCGCAGTTCTCCTTGAACGCTCCAGCCCCGCTTACGGCATCGCTCACCAATACGCTCTTCAACGGTGCCGACCTCAGCTGCGCCAATGCGACGGACGGCGCGATCGATGCGGGCATCACGGGCGGCACCTCGCCCTACACGTTCACCTGGAACGGGCCGAACGGCTACAACGCGACCACCGAGGACATCACCGCTCTGGGAGCGGGCACCTACACCCTCGTGGTGAACGACGCGAACGGCTGCACCACCAGTGCCACCCTCACGCTCGATCAACCTGAAGCCCTGATCGCCGTGGCCACAAGCCCGACGTACAACAGCGGCAGCAACATCAGCTGTGACGGAGCGAGCAACGGCAGCATCGACCTGCAGCTCACAGGCGGCACGGGCTTCGTCCAGGTGAGCTGGAGCGGGCCCAATGGCTTCACCAGCAGTGCCCCCTCTCCCACCGGGCTTGATGCGGGCACCTACACCCTCGTGACCACCGATGCCAACGGCTGCCAGGCAACCGACACCATCGTGCTCAGCGCTCCGCCTCCCATCACCTTGAGCGGCAGCCCGGCGGTGCTCGCCAATGGCACCAACCTCCTGTGCGACCAGAGCAACGACGGGGCCATCGACCTGACCGTGAGCGGTGGCGCCGGCAACACCGTGTTCCAATGGACCGGCACCGGCGCCTTCACCGCCAGCACCGAGGACGTGAACGGACTTGGCGCGGGCAGCTATACGGTGAACGTGATCGACCAGAACGGCTGCAGTGCTTCAACCAACTTCACCCTCACCGCACCGGCTCCGCTGCAGGCCACGAGTTCGGCGAGCCCGGTCGCCTGCTTCGCCAGCCCCACCGGCGCACTCGACCTTTCGATCACCGGCGGCACCCTGCCTTACACCTATCTGTGGAGCGGGCCGGGCGCGTTCTCTGCGACCACCGAGGACATCAGCGGCCTGTTCGCCGGAGGCTACATCGCCACCATCACCGATGCCAGCGGTTGCACGTTGGTGCACGGCGCCACGGTGACCCAACCGAACACCTTCCAGGTGAGCGCCGTACAGCCGCAGTACACCGGCGGCAACAACGTGAGCTGCCATGGAGCGAACGACGCTTCCATCGATGTGACGGTGGCCGGTGGTGTGGCCCCCTACTACTTCGCCTGGAGCGGGCCCAACGGCTTTGTGGCCATCACCGAGGACATCACCGGGATCGGCGCCGGCAGCTACATCCTCGTGATCACTGACCAGAACGGATGCAGCACCCTGCTCAACTACAGCGTCACCGGCCCCGATGCCCTGGCGCTCGGCCTTACCCCCGCCCTGTTCGCCGGTGGTGCGAACACCGGGTGCAGTGACTCGCAGGACGGGTACGTGGACGCGAGCGTGAGCGGCGGCATCCAGCCCTACACGTATGCATGGACCGGCCCCAACGGCCTCACGTCCACCAGCGAGGACATCACCGGCCTTGAGGCCGGCACCTATGTGCTCGTGGTGACCGATGTGCTCGGATGCAGCATCACCGACAGCGTCAACCTTGTTCCGGCCACGCCCGTCGCCGCCACGCCCAATGCCACGGTGCTCGGCAACGGCGCGAACGTGAGCTGCGCCGATGCGACCGATGGCAGCATCAACCTGGCCATCAACGGCGGCGCACAGCCCTACACCGTGATCTGGAGCGGCCCGAACGGCACCAGCTATGTGCAGGAGGACCTGTCGAACGTGCCGGCCGGGACCTATGCGGCCACCATCACCGACCTCAACGGTTGCAGCACCACGGCATCGATCACGCTCGATGCGCCCGACACACTTACCATCGACCTCACCGCCTCGCTGTATGGGAACGGCTTCAACCTGCCTTGCCAGGGTGCGGCCGAAGGGACCTTGTCCGCATCGGTGAACGGCGGTTCACCCGGTTACAGCTACACATGGAGCGGACCGAACGGCTTCGCCGGCAGCGGCGCCGTGATCGACAGCCTCGTGGCCGGCACCTACACCGTGCAGGTGAGCGATGCGGCGGGCTGCAGCATCACCTCTTCCTTCACGCTCACCGAGCCCATCACGCTCAACCTCACCAGCGCCATCTCCGATGCGGGCTTCGGCTATGCAGTGAGCTGTGCGGGCAACGATGGCACCATCGATGTGAACGCCTCCGGTGGAACAACGCCCTACGTGTTCGACTGGACCGGTCCGAACGGCTTCGCCTCGTTGAACGAGGACCTCGCCAACCTGCAGGCCGGCACCTACCAGCTCCAGGTCTCCGACGCGAACGGTTGCGCCGTGACCCGCACCTTCGACCTGCTCGCCCCGGCACCGGTCCAGCTCGGCACCACGGTCACCGGGACGATCTGCGACAACGCGACCGACGGTGCGATCGACCTGGCCGTTTCCGGTGGTGTGCAGCCGATGACGTTCTCCTGGACCGGCAGCAATGGCCTTGCTGCGAGCACCGAGGACCTCGCATCACTGCCCGGCGGCACCTACAGCGTGATCGTGACCGACGCCATGAACTGCCAAGCCACGACCTCTGCGCTGGTGCTTGCCTCCGCCCCGATCGACCTCGGCGCCTATGTCTCCACCTACGGTGCGGTGAACATCGCCTGCGCCGGTGACAGCTCCGGTGTGATCGAGCTGAGCATCGCGGGTGGTGCGGGCACGCTCGATGTGCAATGGACAGGGCCGAACGGCTACACTGCGGACACGACCGAACTGAGCGGGCTGCACGCCGGCACCTACACCGCGACGATCACCGATGCGAACGGCTGCACGGCGGACACCACGATCACCCTGGTGGCCCCGACCGCACCGATCGGGGCGACGCTGAGCGCAGCGCTCCAACCCTCGAGCACCAACATCAGCTGCACCGGCGGCAACGACGGAAGCATCGACGCCACGGTAACGGGCGGCACCCTGCCGTACACCTTCGCCTGGCGCGGTCCCGACAGCACCAGCTACGCCACCGAGGACCTCACGGCCCTGCTGGCGGGGACTTATGACCTGGTGATCACCGACGCCAACCAGTGCACCTTCACCACCAGCATCACCCTCACTGAACCCGACAGCGCGCTAGCCCTTAGCACCGCGGTGTCGCAGTACACCGGTGGAACGGCGGTCACCTGCGATGGCATGAGCGATGGATGGGCCTCGGTCGCCGCGACCGGTGGCAGTGGCGGGAACACCGTCAACTGGTCGGGCCCGAACGGCTTTGTAGCGCAGGGCGACAGCATCGGTGGCCTCGCCGCTGGAACCTACACCGCGACGATCACGGACATGAACGGCTGCAGCACCAGCGCTTCCATCAACCTCGATGCACCCCAGCCGATCAACGCCACCGTAACACCCATGCTGCAGGCCGGCGGCACCGTCATCAGCTGCGCCGGCGCCTCGGACGGCATGCTGCAGGCCGGCGCTACCGGTGGCACCGCCGGCTACACCTTCACCTGGAGCGGCCCGGGCGGCGCCACCGCCACCGGCGCTACGGCGACCGGCATCGGAGCGGGCAGCTGGTGCCTGCTGGTGACCGACACCAATGGCTGCACGGTCCAGGCATGCGAGACGATCACGTCGCCCCTGCCCATCGACCTGGGCGCCAACACGAGCCCGGAGACCTGCGGCGGCTCGAACGGCAGCATCGACCTCACCATCAACGGCGGCACCGGTCCCTTCGGCACCACATGGAGCAACGGCAGCACCCTCGAGGACCCCGCGGGCCTTGTGGAGGGGAGCTACACGGTGACGGTGACCGACGCGAACGGCTGCTCCGCCGACACCACCCTCGTGGTGAACGGCAGCCCCATGCTCGCGATAAGCGCATTGAGCACCGATAACCTGTGCAATGGCGCCAGTGACGGCGCGATCGACCTGACGCCCATGAACGGGACGGCCCCCTTCAGCTTTGTTTGGAGCAACGGTGACGCCACCGAGGACATCACCGGCCTTGCCGCAGGCACCTACAGTGTGCTGGTGAGCGATGCATCGGGTTGCACCTGGAGCGACACGCTCGTGATCAACGCACCCCCCGCACTGGAGGTGTCGGCCGACGTGCTGGTGCATGGAAACGGGTACAACATCTCCACGCCTGGCGGCTCCAATGGCGCCATCGCCCTGACCACTACGGGCGGCACGGCACCCTACACCTACGCGTGGAGCAACGGCCCGTCGACCGCCGGGGTGAACGCTCTTGCCGCAGGTACGTATACGGTGCTCATCACCGACGCGAACGGCTGCACCACCACCATGACCTTCACGCTCACCGACCCCGACGGACTGGCCATGCCCACCGGCTTCAGCCCGAACGGCGACGGCGCGAACGATTCCTATGTCGTGCAAGGCCTCGATGCCTACAGCTCGCGCCAGCTCATCGTGTTCAACCGCTGGGGCAACGTGGTGTACGAGAGCCCCAACTACAGGAACAACTGGACGGGCGAGAACAGCGAAGGCGAGCAGCTGCCCAACGGCACCTACTTCGTGATCCTGCGCCTGAACGAGGGGGCCGAAACGCTCCAGAACTACGTTGACCTGCGCCGATGAGCACCAAGCCCACACGCACCATGAACACCACACGTTCCCTCGCTGCGGCGATCACCCTGCTCGTGCTGGCCACCGCGGCCCGTGCTCAGCAGGAGGTGATGGTGAGCCAGTACATGTTCAACGGGCTCTTCCTGAACCCAGCATACGCCGGCAGCCATCCCTACACGAGCGCCGCCCTGCTCCACCGCGACCAATGGACCCGCATGGACGGTGCTCCCACCACCAGTATGCTCGCCATCGACGGTCCCGTGATGGGCGAACGCATGGCCCTTGGCTTCACGCTCGTTCATGATCGCATCGGTGTGAGCCGCGACATGGAGATCGCCGGACAATACGCCTACCGCATCCGTGTGAGCGAAAAGGGGCGTCTGGCCTTTGGATTGAAGGCAGGTGTGTCTGTCTATTCGGCGAACCTCAACGAGCTCACCTACTGGGACCAGAACGACGCCGTGTTCCAGTCCAACATCAAGAACGCGCCCGTGGGCAAGTTCGGCTTCGGGGTGTACTACAACGACGAACGCAGTTACATCGGGCTCTCGGTGCCGACGCTGTACGCAGCGGACAATGCCATCACCAGCGATGCGTCCAGCGCCCTGCAGCACTATTTCGAGCAGCACTACTACCTCAATGCCGGGCGCGTGTTCGAACTGAACGAGTCGTTCGACCTGAAGCCATCGGTGCTCGTGAAAGTGGAACCCCAGGCACCGGTGCAGGCGGACATCAACTGCAACGTACTGTACAAGCAGCGTCTCTGGCTTGGCGCGGGTTACCGGACGGGCGCGGCCGTGGTGGCCATGCTCGAGTATCAAGTGAACCCGTACCTGCGCCTGGGCTATGCCTACGACATGACCACCTCGCGCCTGCAGGCCTACAGCGGCGCCTCCCACGAAGTGATGATCGGGATCGACCTGGGCCGCGACCTGATCCGCATCAAATCGCCCCGCTACTTCTGATGCCTTCCGTCATGAAGCACATCGCTCCCCTGCTCCTCGGCGCGGCACTGCTCACCGGCTGCGCGGCACACCGCCTGGCCAAGGCCGACATGGCGCATGACCGCATGGCCTATGCGCGCGCCGCCGCCATCTACGAGGACGTGCTCCCCTCGCACCCGCAACGCGCCTCGATGCTCCGCGCCGCCGATGCCCAGCAACATCTCGGCAACCACAAGCGGGCCGCGCACTGGTACCATGCGGCCGATACGATGAGCCCGCTCGACGCCGAAGCACGGTACCAGCAGGCCCGCGTGCTCATGGCCCTCGATCGCCACGAGGAGGCCGGCCACGCCCTGCTCACCGTGCTGCAGGAACGCCCCGAGCACCAGGCCGCACAGGACCTCTACGGTTCGTGCCAGGGACGCGAAGGCTTCAACAAGGACACCACGCGCTTCAGCGTGGCCGAGCTCCCCATCCCCGGCGTGAAGGGCGCCTTCAGCCCTGTTCGCCACCGCCATGGCCTGCTGATCGTCACGGAACGTGAAGCGGGGCTGGACCGCTCGAACCCTTGGAACGACGCGGGCTTCCTCGAGCTCAGCTACACCGAGAAGCACACCCTGGCCAACTGGTCCGTTCCGGAGCCCATCGCCGGCAAGGTGAACGGCCCCTATCACGAAGGGCCCGCCGTGCTCAGCGCCGACGGACGCACCCTGTACTTCACCCGGAGCAACTACTACAAGCACAAGCTGCGCAAGGATGACCGGGATGTGAGCCACCTGAAGCTGTTCCGCGCTGAGCTGCAACCCGACGGCAGCTGGGGCAACATCATGGCATTCGCCTACAACGGCGAAGAGTACTCCGTGGGGCACCCGGCCCTGAGCGCAGATGGCCGCACGCTCTACTTCGCGAGCGACATGCCCGGCTCTCTGGGCGGCAGCGACATCTGGCGCTGCAAGCACGATGGCACCGGCTGGGGTGCTCCGGAGAACCTGGGCCCCGTGATCAACACCGCCGGGAACGAGCTTTTCCCCACGCTGAACGGTGATGTGCTCTATTTCAGCAGCACCGCCCACCTGAACCTCGGTGGGCTCGACATCCTTGTCGCACACCCCGAAGGCGATGGCTGGTCCACGCCCGAGAACCTCGGCTATCCCATCAATACCATCCGCGATGACATGGGCCTGGTGATGGACAGCACCGGCGCCTCGGGCTACCTCTCCAGCGACCGCAGCGGTGCGGACAGGATCCACTACTTCTTCACCAATCCGCCCCTGCTGCTGCTCGATGTGCTCGCCTCCGAGGAGGGAGCCGATGGTTTCCTGCCCAACACCGAGCTCACCCTCACGGAGCTCGGCACCATGGAGGACACCAGCATCATCACCGGACCCGAGGGCAGGTACACCTTCAAGCTCGAACCCGACAAGGAATACAGCCTGAAGGCCTCGCATGAAGGCATGATCACCCAGAGCCGTGCCTTGAGCACCAAGGGCCTCATGACCAACACCACCATGCAGGAATCGTTCGAACTGCAACGTGTGAAGGTGGGCGACAACTTCACCCTCGCCAACATCTACTACGACTACGACAAGTGGGACCTGCGCCCCGCCTCCACAGAGGAGCTCGACAAGGTGGTGAAGATGCTGAAGGACAACCCCGAGATCACCTTCGAGCTGAGCGCGCACACCGACAGCCGCGGTGGCGACCTGTACAACCTGGTGCTCTCGGACGCACGAGCGAACTCCGCCGTGAACTACCTGATCCAGCAAGGGGTGAACCCGGACCGCATCGTGGCCAGGGGGTATGGCGAGGACGTGCCGGTGAACGGATGCCGCAACGGGGTGGAATGCACCGAGGAGGAGCACCAGGCCAACCGGCGCACCGAGTTCAAGGTGCTGCATATCGGCGCCACGGCGGTGCGCTGAGCGCTGGTCGGCTATCGACCGGAACCTGCCTTCACCGCATCGGCGAACGAGATGCCCTTGACCTTGGCGTTGGCCCAGGCGAGGAAGTCGAAGTACTTCAGTGCCAGACCCTCGTTGGGGTCCTTCAGCACCTGCACCATCTGGTCGCGCAAGGAGGTGAACAGCGTGCGGCGTGCCACGGGATCGGCGGTGCGGGCCAGCTTGCGCACGTGCTCGATCAGCAGGTTCTCCATCTGGTGGGCGCGCTGCTTCTTGCTCAGGTAGCGGTGCGTGCTGCGCACGATGTACTCGAGCAGGTCGTAGTTGCCCAGGTCGTGATGCACCACCAGGTTGAACAGGCGCGCGTAGGTGAAGAGGTCCTGGCGCAAGGTGGGCTCGGGGTCGTTGAGCACCTTGTTGAGCCAGAACAGGGCCTTGTTCACCTCGCCGGCACCGAAGTGCACCACGGCCAGGTCGAAGTGGAACTCCAGCTCGTACTCCTTGTGGAGGCGCGGGCCGAGCTCCTCCATGCCGGAGAGCACCGCGGGCACCAGCTCCACCGCCTTGGCATGCTCGCCCATCCGCTCCAGCAG
Source organism: Flavobacteriales bacterium (assembly GCA_016788485.1). GTDB lineage: Bacteria > Bacteroidota > Bacteroidia > Flavobacteriales_F > PHOS-HE28 > PHOS-HE28. Next base: position 7,833 of record JAEUSV010000060.1, on the reverse strand, counting down.
CCTGAGCTCGCTCAGGTAGCTGGCGTTGAAGACCTGCACATGGATGTGGATGCCATCGAAACCCTCCGTGCCCTCCAGGGCGCGTAGCGTCCGGATGCTCTCCCGCGCCTCCTTGAAACGGCCGAGCTCGATCTGGCATTGCACCAGGTAGTGCAGCGTGCGGATGTAGCGCTTGGGCAGGTCGGCGCGGATCTGCGGGTTCTCGTCCAGGATCTGGCGCGCACGGGCGAACTTCTCATAGCTCAGGGACCAGTCGCGCTTGGCCCACTGGCAGAACCCCTGCGTGTAGAAACAGATGGTGGCCGCCCTGCGGCTCAACGCCGTGTTCTTGCCCTTGATCAACGGATGCTCGCTGATCTCCTCCACCATGCTGTGCTCCTCCTCCGTGCGCACATAACCGCCGCTGCGGAACACGTAGTTGATCTTCGAGTACAGGATGTGGTAGGCCGCCAGGTTCCGGAGCTTCTCGATCACCTCGCGCTCCTCCTCGATCAAGGCGTCCAGGTCCTTGGTGAACTCACCGCTCTCGTAAGCCTCCTCCAGCAGCATCTTCTCCCAGTTCAACAGCTCGAACCAGTAGTAGAACCGCTCGTTCTCGCGCGCTATCCGCTTGGCCCGGTGCAGCGTCTTGTTGCACTCGTTGAAGAGCGCCTTGTCGTACAGGATCTCGATGTTCTTGATCTCCTGCTTCAGGATCCCGCTCACGCTGCTCTCCGAGTGATACGCCCGCAGGGCCTTCAGGATCAGCTTGTACAGGTGGTTCTTCTCCGAGGGGAAGTGCTTCACGAACTGCTCGCGCGCGAACTGCTTCTTCAGCGCCTCCTCGTCGTAGGCTTTCTGCTTGTCGATCGCATCGAAGATCCGCAGGTAGTTCTTGTCGCCCGATTGCAGCGCCGAATGGAGCTTGAAGAAGCGCTTCTCGCTCTTGGTCAACGACTTGATGAGGTCGAACAGCTCGGTGCTCGGTTTCATGGGTCGGAGCGGGATTGAAGGTTCAGGATCACAAGGTCCTCTACCAAAGATAGGGATCCCAACAGCCCAACGCCACTCGCCGGTGAGCGGGGATACCTTTGGACGTGATGTCCAACACCCGCCTCCTGCTGCCGGCCCTGCTGGCCCTTTCCGTGTCCGAAGCCCTGGCACAGCACACCTGCCGCGAGAAACACCTGCTTCCCATCGGTCTCGACCTGCGCTCCGCCACGGCCGCGCGCAGCGACACCATCGACCTGCTGCACACGCGCATCGACCTGGACATGACGCAGGTGGGCGGGGGCACCATCGCCGCCAGCTGTGCACAGCGCCTTACCGCCAAGCTGCCCAATGTGAGCCAGCTGCGCTTCGACCTGCTCGCGCTCACCGTTGACTCGGTGATGCTCAACGGCTCCGCCCTGCCCTTCGCCCAGAGCGGGGAAACGCTCACCATCGACCTGCCCAATGCCATCGGGCCTGGGGACACGCTGGAACCCGTGATCCACTATCACGGCGACCCCGAGGTGGATGCCAGCGGCTGGGGCGGGTTCTACACCGCCGGCACGATCATCTACAACCTGGGGGTGGCCTTCGACAGCCAGCCCCACAGCTTCGGTCGCGCCTGGTTCCCGTGCTTCGACAACTTCGTGGAGCGCAGCACCTACGAACTGCACGTACGCACCAACGGCGGGCGGCACGCGTGGTGCAGCGGTGTGCTCCAGGGCGAGACCGACCTGGGCGGTGGCTTGTTCGAGAGCCATTGGCTGCTCGACCGGTCGATCCCCTCCTACCTCGCCTCGGTGACCGCCGCCCCGTATGCCGTGGTGCGCGACACGCTGCCCACCATCGGCGGCACACCCTGTCCGGTGGACCTGGTGGCCCTGCCCGGTGATACCACCGGCATGAAGAGCTCGTTCACGAACCTGCCTGGCGCCTTCGAGGCCTTCGAGGCATGGTTCGGGCCGCATACCTGGCCGCGCGTGGGCTACTGCCTTACGCCGCAGGGCGCCATGGAGCACCCCACCAACATCAGCTATCCCTCGTCGATCGCCAACGGCAGCCTCACCTACGAGGCCACCATGGCCCACGAGCTCGCCCACCACTGGTTCGGTGACCAGGTGACCTGCGAACGTGCGGAAGAGATGTACCTGAACGAGGGCTTCGCCGAGTACCTCAGCCACCTCTTCCTCGAACACGTGTACGGGCGTGCGCGCTACCTGCAGGAGGTGCGAGAGAACCACCACCAGATGGTATGGAACAGCCACCTGCAGGACGAGGGCTGGTGGGCGCTCGCCGACATGCCGCAGGAGCACACTTACGGCGCCATCACGTACAACAAGGGCGCCGATGTGCTGCACACGCTGCGCGGCTACCTCGGCGATTCGCTCTTCCGCACCGGGCTCACGAGCTTCCTCGACCAGTACGCCTTCCGCGCGGTGAGCACCACCCTGCTACGCGATCACCTGAGCACCAACACGGGCGTCGACCTCACCGACTTCTTCAACGACTGGATCCTGCAGCCGGGCTGGGCCGCATTCGAGGTGGACTCGTTCGAGGTGAACACGACGCCCCTGCCAGGCGGACTGTGGCAGACCCAGGTGTTCATCGAACAGAAACAGCGCGGCCCGGCACAGGCCTACCACAACGTGCCCATGACCGTGACCTTCGTGAACGACCAGGGAACGCGATGGAGCGCACCGCAGCCGCACCCGCTCGGCCCGGGCACCACGTCGATCACGGCCGCACCGCCCTTCATCCCGGTGCGCGTGCTGCTCAATGTGGACGACCGCATCAGCCATGCGGTGACCGTTCACGAGGACACGCTCGACGCCACAGGCATCTACGACCTCGACCTCGCCGATGTGCGCTTCACCGTCACCACCATGCCCCAGCCTACGCCGGTGCGCATCGAGGAGCATTGGGTGGCGGCCGACACCTACACCGATGTGCCCAACCTGTACAAGGTCTCACCCGATCGATGGTGGCGCATGCACATGGACCTGCCCACCGGTGCGCAGGTGACCTCCCGGATCCGGTTCGACGGCCGCGCGTCCGTCGCGGGCGGGCTCGACACCGGACTGATGCAGGACACGGCCGGCGTGGCCTTCCATGAGGACAGCCTGATGCTGCTGTATCGGCCGAACGCGTATTTCCCGTGGGCGCCCTACCCGGACCACACGGTGAACAACGTGGGCAGTGAGACGGACAGGAACGGACGCTTCGAGCTGGGTCATGTGGAGGCCGGCGACTACACCCTGGGCTTCCGTTACAGCGCCACCGGCGTGCGCGAGCGGCAGGAGGAGGCCCGTTGGACGGTGACGCCCAATCCCACGAACGGCCTCGTCACGGTGAACTGCGACCGCAGGCCCGCGCAGGGAACCTCCATCCGCGTGCACGACCTTAACGGGCGCACCGTGCTTGAAGTACCTGTGAACGGGAAACGGACCTCGATCGACCTGTCGCAGCTCAGTGCAGGGACCTATGTGGCCGGTCTGGTGGGTGCGGGAAGCGGTTATCGCCACATCGGGCGCATCGTGCTCCTCAACGAACGCTGAGCGCGATCAGGAGACGTAGCGAAGGCCCTTGCCGGGGTAGCGCGCGCTGGCCCCCAGCTGCTCTTCGATGCGCAGCAGCTGGTTGTACTTCGCGATCCGGTCGCTGCGGCTCGCAGATCCCGTCTTGATCATGCCGCAGTTGGTGGCCACGGCGAGGTCGGCGATGGTGCTGTCCTCGGTCTCGCCACTGCGGTGGCTCATCACGGAGGTGTAGCCGGCGCGGTGCGCCATCTCCACGGCCTCCAGCGTTTCGGTCAGGGTGCCGATCTGGTTCACCTTCACCAGGATGCTGTTGGCGATGCCTTTGGTGATGCCCTCGGAAAGGCGCTCCGTGTTGGTGACGAAGAGGTCATCGCCAACGAGCTGAACCCGGTCGCCGATGGCCGCGGTGAGCTTCTTCCAGCCGTCCCAATCGTCCTCGGCCATGCCGTCCTCGATGCTCACGATGGGATAGCGCTTGCACCAGTCCTTCCACATCGCCACCATCTCGTCGCTGGTGAGGCTGTCGCCCGTGCTCTCGAGCACGTAGCGCTTCTTCTTCACGTCGTAGAACTCCGTGCTGGCGCAGTCCAGGGCCACCACGATGTCGTCACCGGGCTTGTAGCCGGCCTTCTCGATGGCCTGCATCACCACCTTCAATGCGTCCTCGTTGCTCTTGAGGTCCGGCGCGAAGCCGCCTTCATCGCCCACGTTGGTGGCGAGCCCCTTGGCCTTGAGCACGGCCTTGAGGTGATGGAACACCTCGGCGCCCATGCGCAGGCCCTGCGCGAAGGTCTGCGCACCCACCGGCATGATCATGAACTCCTGGATGTCGACCTTGTTGTCGGCGTGCGCACCACCGTTGAGGATGTTCATCAGGGGCACCGGGAGCACACAGGCATTGGCGCCGCCCACATAGCGGTACAGCGGCAGGCCGGCCACGCTGGCCGCGGCCTTCGCCACCGCGAGGCTCACGCCCAGGATGGCGTTGGCGCCCAGGTTGGCCTTGTTGGGCGACCCGTCCAGCGAGATCATGGCCCGGTCGATCAGCGCCTGCTCGGTGACCAGTGCGCCCTGCAGCTCGTTGTTGAGCGTGCCGTTCACGTGCTCCACCGCCTTGCGCACGCCCTTGCCCAGGTACCGCTTCTTGTCGCCATCGCGCAGCTCCACGGCCTCGTGCGCACCCGTGCTGGCACCGCTCGGAACGGCCGCGCGGCCCATGTGGCCCGTGTCGGTCCACACATCCACTTCGATGGTCGGGTTGCCGCGGGAATCGAGGATCTCGCGCGCCTGGATCTTGGCAATGATGCTCATGGTGGTGCTATGCGTTCTGCAATTGGGACGTTCCTACGGAGGCCGCCGCCTTCATGTTCGCCACGTGATCGTCGAAGAGGTAGCGTGAATCGTAAGGGCCCGGACCGGCCTCGGGATGGTACTGCACGCTGAACACGGGGCGACCCTTGAGGCGGATGCCCGCGATGCTGCCGTCGTTCAGGTGCACGTGTGTGACCTCCACCTCGGCATGGCGCTCGGCATCGGCCCGGCGCACCACGAAGCCATGGTTCTGCGAGGTGATCTCGTCGCGGCCCGTCACCAGGTTCTTGATCGGGTGGTTGATGCCGCGGTGGCCGTGGTGCATCTTCTCGGTGCCCAGGCCCTGGCTCTCGGCGAGCAGCTGGTGCCCGAGGCAGATGCCGAACACGGGGATGCCGGTTTCCACGATGGACCGTACGAGCGCCACGCTCGCGGGCATGGCGCCGGGATCGCCCGGACCGTTGCTGAGCAGGAACCCGTGCGGCTTCCACGCCAGCATCTCCTGCAGCGTGGCCGTCATGGGGAACACACGCACACGGCAGCCGCGCTCGGTGAGGCAGCGTTCGATGTTGCGCTTCACACCGAAGTCGACCAGGGCCACGCGGTACGCCGCATCGGGCGCGCCCACCTCATAGGGCTCCTTCGTGCTCACGGTGCTGCTGAGCTCCAGCCCGGCCATGTCCGGCGCGACTGCCAGCTGTGCCCGCAGCTTCTCCACGTCCATCTCGGTGCTGCTGATGATCGCGTTCTGGGCCCCGTTGTCGCGGATGTGCCGCACCAGCTTGCGGGTGTCGATGTCGCTGATGCCCACCACACCATGCTTGCGCAGGTAGTCGTCCAGCGACCCGCTGCCGCCCGGACGGCTCCACACCGCGCTGAACTTCTTGACCACCAGCCCGGCGATGCGTGGACGTTCGCTCTCCACCTCGTCGTCCTTCACGCCATAGTTGCCCACATGCGGGGTGGCCATGGTCATGATCTGGCCGGTGTAGCTCGGGTCCGTGAAGATCTCCTGGTACCCGGTCATGCCGGTGTTGAAGCAGATCTCGCCGGTGGTGATGCCTTGGGCGCCGATGGCGCGGCCCCGGAAGAAGGTGCCGTCCGCGAGCAACAGGACGGCCTCCGGGCGTTGGCTGATGAGCATTGCGCCCGCAAAAATACCCCGGCCCGCCTTCCCAAGGAAGCCGGATTGTCCACAGCTGTTGACAAGGCCCTGGCCTAGCTTTGGGTCCGGTGCGCGACAGTCGGAACCTTCCCGTGTGGGCCCGCCCGGCCGTGGTGGTCGGCTACCTGGGCCTGCTCATGGCCCTGTGGCGGATGCAGGGCGTGCTCACCGACAAGGAGGCCCTGAAGTACCTCGGGTGCGCCGAACAGGTGTTGCAGGGCGACCTGCACGACCTCCTGGGCAACTACCGCCACTACGGGACCTACGTGCTTTTCCTGCTGCCCTTCGTGGCCTTGGGCGCACCCACGCTCGCCGTGCCCATCCAGGCCGTCCTGATGCTGTTCGCTGCGCGGGCCCTGGAACGGTCGGTGCTGCGGGCCGGTGGCTCCGAACGCGTCGGCCTGCTCACCGCTGCGGTGTTCCTGTTCGCGCTGCCGGTGCAGCAATGGGTGCCAGCGCTGTACACCGAAGCGCTCTTCGCGGCGCTCACCCTGATGTTCCTTGACCAGATGTTGCTGCGCGAACGGCCCGGCCGCTGGGCCCTGCCGCTGGCACTTGCGCTGCTGTTCGCCCGGCCGGTGGGCATCCTGGTGGTGGGGCCGCTCACCGTGTGGTGGCTTACCCGTGGCCGGGCACCATGGACCACCTGGGCGGGCCACGCCGCAGTACTGGCGCTGGCCGTGCTCAGCCCCACGGTCCCGGGGCCCCAGCTCCACATCATCCTGGGCTCCGAGGTGCTCTGTGGCTGCGGAACGCATCCCGATGCGGCGCTCGGGTTCACCGGGCACAGCGTGCTCGATACGCAGCTCCACCTGGGCGCCACGCTCGGACCGGGCACGCTGCTGGAGCTCTGGGGCCTGCGCCTGCTGTCCCTCTTCACGTTCCTGCGGCCGCATTACTCCACGGCGCACAACCTCCTGCTCGCGCCCTGGCTGCTGCTGCCGTTGCTGGCCGCCCTGGGCCTGTGGATGCAGCGCCGCACCGCATGGGTCAAGGCGGTGACCGCGGTGCTGGTGGTGTACGCCTTGTTGGTGATGTTCACCTGCGACGAATGGAGCGGCCGCTTCCTGGTGCCCTTGGTGGGGCCGCTGCTGCTGCCGGCCGCCCTGGCCGTCGCGCGGCGGGTGGAATGAGAAAAGGCGCCCGAAGGCGCCTTTCCCTTGAAGTGCGTCGATGATCACTCGGCCTTGGCCTCGCCCTCTGCGGCGGGGGCTTCGCCCTCGGCCTTCTTGGTGGCGGGCTTGCGACCGCGGCGGGTCTTCTTCGCGGCACCGGCGGCCTTGGCCTCCTTGGTGTACACCGTGTTGAAGTCCACCAGCTCGATCATGGCCATCTCGGCGGCATCGCCCAGGCGGTTGCCCAGCTTGATGATGCGCAGGTAGCCACCCGGACGTGCGGCCACCTTCGGGGCCACCTCGCGGAACAGCTCGGCCACGGCCTCCTTGTTCTGCAGGTAGCTGAACACCGTGCGGCGGTTCAGCATGCTGTCCGTCTTGCTCTTGGTGATCAGGGGCTCCACGTAGCGGCGCAGGGCGCGGGCCTTGGCCAGCGTGGTGTTTATCCGCTTGTGCTCGATCAGCGAACACGCCAGGTTGCTCAGCAGCGCCTCGCGGTGCGCCTTCTTGCGGCCCAGGGCGTTGTTCTTGTTCCCGTGTCTCATGGTCTCGTCCTCTTTCGGGGGATGTGGTGCTCAGCGGCGTCGGCGCCCCGGCTCACTCCTTGTCCAGTTTGTACTTGCTCACGTTCATGCCGAAGCTCAGGCCCTTGTTCTCCACCAGGTCCTCCAGCTCGGTCAGGCTCTTCTTGCCGAAGTTGCGGAACTTCAACAGGTCGTTCTTGTTGTAGGCCACC
>JAEUSV010000013.1 GCA_016788485.1 Flavobacteriales bacterium | reverse complement strand
ATCGCGCGGCTGCTGCAGGAGAAGGCCCGCGAGTTCGCCGTGATCGAGAGCATGGATGGCGGCAAGGCCATCCGCGAAAGCCGCGACGTGGACGTGCCCCTCGCCGCCGCGCACTTCTTCTACTACGCCGGCTGGGCCGATAAGCTCCACTACGCTTTCCCCGGTAAGCAGGTATCGCCGCTCGGCGTGGCCGGACAGGTCATCCCCTGGAACTTCCCGCTGCTCATGGCCGCGTGGAAGCTCGCCCCCGCGCTCGCCTGCGGCAACACCGTGGTGCTGAAGCCCGCCGAGACCACGCCGCTCACCGCGCTCAAGCTTGCCGAGCTGCTGCAGGAAGCCGAACTCCCCGATGGCGTCGTCAACATCGTCACCGGTGCGGGGGCCACGGGCGCGGCGGTGGTCAACCACCCCGATGTCAACAAGGTCGCCTTCACCGGCAGCACCGGCGTGGGCAAGCTCATCCAGCGCGCCACCGCGGGCAGCGGTAAGAAGCTCACCCTCGAGCTCGGCGGCAAGGCGGCCAACATCATCTTCGCCGACGCCGCCATCGACCAGGCCGTCGAAGGCATCATCAACGGCATCTACTTCAACCAGGGCCACGTGTGCTGCGCTGGCAGCCGCCTCTTCGTGGAGGAGGGCGTGTACGACGAGGTCATCCGCAAGCTCAAGCACCGCATGCGCTCGCTCGTCGTGGGCGACCCGCTCGACAAGAACACCGACATCGGCGCCATCAACTCGCGCGAACAACTGACAACTATCAACCGATACCTGAAAGCAGGAGTCAGCGACGGAGCGGAAATGTATCAGCCTAGCTGTGACCTCCCTTCGAAGGGCTACTGGTGCCGCCCCACGCTCTTCCTCAACGTGGCGCAGAGCGCGCGCATCGCACAGGAGGAGATCTTCGGCCCCGTGCTCGCTGTGCAGACCTTCCGCACCGTGGACGAGGTGATCCAGAAGGCCAACAACACGCCCTACGGCCTCAGCGCCGGCGTGTGGACGGACAAGGGCAGCAAGATCTTCAACCTTACCAGCAAGTTGCGCGCGGGCGTCATCTGGGCCAACACCTACAACAAGTTCGACCCCACCTCACCCTTCGGCGGGTACAAGGAAAGCGGCTACGGACGGGAAGGCGGGGTGCACGGGCTGGGTGCGTACTTGAATTTGAATTGAGCGATGATGCTTTGGGCGTTCCGGCTCGAAGACTCGCCGTCGGGCCATTCGCTCCAAGTCCTCGCGCGGATTACCGCGCTCCGGGCTTTCCGCTGCTGTCCCTAACGCGAAATGCGATGTACTCGATAGAACCAACTTCAGTCGTCAGCACTGTCATCGTCGGTGCACTAGCGCTGTGGCTTCGTAATTGGTTGCCTAGCTACTTGAAACAGAAAGGTGAAAACGCCGCGACCAAAGAGGACATCCAAGGAATAACGCAGAAGATCGAATCGGTGAAGCTGGACTATTCATCCAAGCTCGAAGCCTTGCGGTCTGAGTTTGGGGTTGTAAGCGCTCAGCGGAGTTTGTTGAATGAACGCGGTTTTGAATCGCTCACGGTGTTCTTCGATACTGCGCTGAGTCTGATAAAGGAAAAACTAGAGGTACGACCTGGCGATATCGGATCTATAGCCACGGCATCTGACGAACTTTACAAGTATCAATTGGAGGTGGAACACTTGTTCACGAAGCTCGCGGTGGATTACCACAAGCTGGTGCTGTTCCATATTGACAAACCTGACTTGCTTAAGGCGGCAAATAGTGTGGTGATCGCTTCCGGTCTCGTTCATCAATCGTTTAGGCAGCACTTCGGCAAAGTCAAAAGCACGATTTCAGAAGAGGCTTGGGCTGTATCAGCGAATGACAAGGCTCGAATTGCCGCTGCCACCAAAGCAAGTGACGAGGCAGTCCGTGCCTACTACGACGACTTCCGGCCGCTCAAAAAGGACTTGGACGGCGCGTTCTCGGAATATCTCAGGGCGCTGCATAATCACATAAAGCAGTCAAGTCAGCAACTTGAAATCGATGCGTTGAAAGGTCTCGGGGGTGCGCAGTAAGCAACCATGCCCCGCCTCATCGTCCAGAGCAAGCATCTCGCTCGACGTCTTGGGTCAAGCGTTTATGTGGTGTTCTCTCAGGTATGTGATATCTGGATATTGGGCGAGCCCCATGGAAGCCATCGCCTGTTCAATGAGGGTGAACTGTTCTGGCGTGATCCGGATCTTGCCATCAATCAAGCTGTCAACGAGTACATCCATCCCAACACCCCACTCATTGTGGCGGTTGATATAGTCTGACACTTCGGTGTACAACTCGGCGGGAATGATCGTTCGCACTCCCTCGAGTGCTTGGTTGCAGAATGCAATGGTCTGACGAGTCCTGGGCACCCTCAATACTACCGCATTGGGATGGATCAGGACTCTCGGTTCAACGAAAGCACCCAACTTTGGATCACAACAAGCACACCATGCCCCGCCTCATCGTCCACGGTTCCACCCTCTCGCTCGCAGTGGCGCTTCTGCTAGGAGGCTGCAAAGACGATGAGGAAAATGGTGTGTCTATCTGGAACGGCCGCATCGCCGAGCAAGAGCGGATCTCGGATGCGGCCAAGGGAGATAGCGTAGTCTCTCGGGGAACCGAAGAGCATGGCCATACGGTCACCTATTACATAGCAGGGGAGAAGGTCAAGGAGGAGTACCACTACCATGGTCGGCTAGTGTCGTGCTACAACTACGCCAACGGCGAGTTGAACGGCTATGGCATTGAATGGAACCGGGATGGCACGCTTTTCTTCGTGGCTCACTATGTCGACGGGAAGCTCGATGGAACGACCGAAACCCATTGGCGAGGTCACGGCCAGAAGACGGTCACGACTTACAGAATGGGTGAGCAAATTCAATCAGACACGGTCCCACTGACGGATCGCGACAGCCCCCATTTCGAGAGGGATGCCCCCAAGCACTAAGCGAATCCACCATGCCCCGCCTCATCGTTCACGGCTTCACCATCTCGCTCGCGTCCTGGTTACTCCTTATGGCTTCTGGTGTCCCTCTTCTCGCCATGGTCATTTGCCTCGGAGGGTGCTTTGGCGACACGAACGCCAAAGTGGAAACGTGGAACTGGCGGGTCGCGGCTTTCGAGGAAGATAGCGCCAACAAGGAGCAGACTGGCCGAAGGTCGCACACAGGGAATGTTGAGCTGACGGCGCGGCTGGGTGGGGTCGTTTATATGGACACAGCTCGTATCGTTCACGTAGCAACGACACTTCACAACCCTGCGAGCGATACACTGCACTTCATTACCATGTCCTGCTCATATGAGGACATGTTCTTGGTCGGCGGCAATGAGGGTTATACTGTGCGGCCCCGTTATGATTGCTTCGGCAATTATCCAGTTGTCCAGTCTATCGCGCCCGGTGAGAGTCTGGACCAGTTCATCATGATCGCTGCCTTGGATAAGAGCACCAGGATCCATACGGGTCGATTGAGGGTCGGGATCATGTGGATGGATCCGAAGGAGCACAAGGACATCTTTGACGCCTACGAACACCGCAAAGAGGAAGCTCACACTGTGTGGTCGAATGAGTTGGACCTTGAGCGGCTATATCGACGACCATACAAGTAGATCTGCCGGGTAGAGCAACGTTGATCAATAGATGAACATGCCCCGCCTCATCGTCTACGGTTTCACCCTCCCGCTCGGTGGCTACGGAGCTGGTGTGCAACTTTGAAAATTCATGAAGCCCACCTCCAACAACGACCGCGTCTTCAGGATGTCCTTCGCCAGTGTCTATCCGCACTACGTGGCCAAGGTGGAGAAGAAAGGGCGTACGAAGGAAGAGCTGCACACCGTGATCCATTGGTTGACGGGCTACACGGAGAAAGGCCTCCAGCAGGTGCTCGACACCAAGGTGGACTTCGAGACCTTCTTCGCCAAGGCGCCCAAGCTGAACCCGAACGCGTCGATGATCACGGGTGTGATCTGCGGCTACCGCGTGGAGGAGATCGATGATCCGCTGATGCAGAAGATCAGATACCTGGACAAGCTGGTGGATGAGCTGGCGAAGGGCAGGGCGATGGAGAAGATCCTGAGGAAGTGATGTTGCACAACCTCACCCTCGTTCTTCTCGCGCTGGTGTTAAGCACCTCCAGCTTCGCGCAACGGCTTCCCGAACGCCTCGCGTCGCAACGCCCCGCCGAGGGCTGGCCCGCGGAATTGGTGGAGCTCTACCAGCCCATCGTGGCGGACAGCACCCTGCTCTTTCCCGCACCTTGGCTGGTGTGGCGTTGCACCTGCGACCGCGAGGAGGAGGATGAGTTCTACTACGCGGTCGACTTCGGGTGCGTGCGGAAGTGCTGGGGCCGCAGGGCAGAGTACACCATGGAGGAGGTGGTGGGCGCGTATGCGTTCGTGCAGGATGGAACTGGTCAGCTCTACGCCACCCTGGAGCGCGATGGCGACGAGTTCCTCTATACCGAGCGGCCCCTCGACAGCGCTGCGGCGCCCACCACCGCGCGACTGTTCCTCGATACCGCGCACATCGTGCGCACGGATACGATGCTGGTGGGTGTGATCAGCGAGGACCGCTTCGCCACGCAGGTGCGGCGCTACGTGGAGATGAGGCGGGTGCGGTGAGGGAAAGGACTGACGGGTCAAGGACGCTCCACCGCCTTCTTCACCTCGTTCAGATCCTGCAGGATCGCCTTCCTGATCACACCCTTGAAGAGGACCATGGGCAGGGCTTTCAGTTTCGCGGTAAAGCCCTGCGGCCGCGTTTCGTGGATGCCGGTGAGCACCACGCCACCATCGCTTCCGGAGATCCGGTTGGTGGTGATGAACACGAAGCCGTCCTGTTCCGCGCGTGTCGTGTAGAACTCGTTCTCCTTCACCGCGGTGATCCACTTCTCCACGGTGGCCGGCTTGCCGAACAGGATGCGCGTCTCCTTCCACTTGAGCCCCACGAGACCGAGCGCCGGCTTTTCAACGACCTCGATCTTCTCCACGCCGCTGAGGAGCTCCGCGAAGCGCGCGATGTCCGTGGTGGCGGCCCACACCGCGGCCTTGGTGGCGTTGACGGTGATGGAGGCTTCGACGGTCATGGTTGCTGTGAAAAAGAGTAGCTCTGCGTGTCAAATATGAAAGAGAGGATGCTGTCGCCGAAATCATGATCGACGGTCACCTCCACTTTTCGATCAGCCTCTTTCCATTTCAAGGATATCAGGGGTTCGTGATATCCTCTTGGTACGAAATCTTGTTCGACAGTCACAAGTGTTCCGCTGCGTGATCTGATACAGAAGCGGAATTGCTCTCCGCGCTTAACAACGACGGCCGCTAGAGTGCCGCTCTCGGACGGCACCTCCGCAACAACCATTGGTTCTTGGGGTGTTGGCCCTGGTTGAGGTCCACAGCCGGTGAACAATAGCACGGCGACCAACAGCAAGGAAGACAGAGACCGCATCGTTGTGTCACGTGTCGATCAGCGCGCCCCGGTCTACTTCGGCTCCCACAGCTCGATCTTGTTCCCTTCCGGATCATACACCCACGCGAAACGGCCGTAGTCCTCGTCCATGCGCTTGGGGTCGATGCGCACGCCGGCCTCCTCCAGCTTCTTCAGCAGTCCATCGATGTCCTGCACACGCAGGTTGAGCATGAACTGCTGCTTGTCGCTCCCGAAGTAGTCGGTGTCCTGCTTGAACGGCGAGAACACCGTGGGCCCGGCTTCCTGCTGCCACACCCAGCCGTGCTCCTGGTCGTTGATGCCGAAGTGGTCGTTGTACCACTTGGCCAGGGCCTTGTGGTCGTTCGCGCGGAAGAAGAGCCCGCCGATGCCGGTGACGTGTCGGGACATGGGTGCGATGATGAATTGAGCCAAGGTACACCGGGAGCGTAAGGGATGGCATCCGGTCCGTCCGCGAACAACAAGAGGCGGACCGGGGCCCGCCTCCTGCTGCACACACGCGCGGCCTCAGCCGCCGAAACCGGTGGAATCGTAGGGCCAGCCCCCACCACCGTTGCCGGTGCTGTCGATGGGTCCGCCCCCGCCGCCGTAATCGGTGCTGTCGATCGGCCCGCCGCCGCCGCCGCCGTTGCCCGTGGAGTCGCCCGGGCAGCCACCGCCGCCGTTGCCTCCGCCTCCGGTGCTGTCCGGCGGGTCCACCACCACGGTGTCCTGGCCGTTGCCGCCACCACCGTTGCCTCCACCGCCGCCGAAGGGGAACACGTCCTCCTTGTCGCACGCCACCAGTGCCGTCATCGCGGCCACCGCGACCCACATCACGCGCTTCTTCATGGTTCCTTGGATTTTGTTGGTTGAGCAGGAGCGCTCATCCCCATCCACGCAGGGGATGGTCGGTGCCGTTGGGTGCTGCGGTACGATCACCGTTCGGCCCGCAGGGCTATGCGGTGACGAATGGCCATGGCGCCAGGCAGCGTTCCGGAGGACTGGGCTGTCCTTGGTCATGCACCGCGCCACGGCGCATGCGATCCACGGGCTGTGGAGCACCGTTCACGCCTTGCGGACCACCGTTGACGAAGCAGCGGGCCAAGCCGATCACGCGCAGCGGAGTGTTGGGACGGCCCGCAGGAGACCAAGAATGGTGCGAGGCAGGGCCGGTGACCGAAGGGGCAAGGACGGTCTTGTGCAGGGTGCGGCCCTGCTGCGGATGGGTTGATGTAGTTTTGGCTGCAGGCCGGTCATCGGCCCCGAGCCCATGAGCAAGACCCTGTCCAAGCCCGCCGTGAAGGCCGGGCTCAACGGCCACAACAAGGATGATGTCACGCTGAGCCCGTCGAAGCGGAACGGAAGTGCCCGTCAACAGGCTCAGGAGGACTCGACCAAGAAGCGCATCCCCGTGATGAAGACCTACAAGATCTTCATCGGCGGCAAGTTCCCGCGCACCGAGAGCGGTCGCTACTACCAGCCGAAGGGGGCCGATGGCAAGCCGCTGGCCAACGTGTGCCGCAGCAGCCGCAAGGATGTGCGCGATGCCGTGGTGGCCGCGCGCGGGGCCGTGGGCGGCTGGGCCGGTCGCAGCGCCTTCAACCGCGGGCAGATACTCTACCGCATCGGGGAGATGCTCGAGGGTCGCAGCGCGCAGTTCGTGCACGAGCTCATGCTCCACGCTGCCACACAGAAACAGGCCGAGGCCGAAGTGGCCGCGGCGATCGACCTGTGGATCCACTACGCAGGCTGGTGCGACAAGTACCAGGCGCTCTTCAGCAGCGTGAACCCGACCAACAGCAGCCACTTCAACTTCAGCGTGTACGAACCCACCGGCGTGGTGGGGATCCAATGCGCGGGCAGCAACGGCCTGCTGGAACTGGTCGGCCTGATCGCCCCGGTGATCGCAGGCGGCAACACCTGCGTGGTCGTGGCCAGCGAGAAGCACCCGCTGCCGGCCGTCACCTTCACCGAGGTGCTCGCCACCAGCGATCTGCCCGGCGGCGTGGTGAACCTGCTCACCGGCCTGCGCAGCGAACTGCTGAAGCCGCTCGTGGCGCACATGGACGTGAACGCGGTGGTGGTGGCCGATGCGTCGAAGGAGGAGCGCACCATGCTGGACACCGAGGCCACCTGCAACCTGAAGCGCGTGGTGTACCCGAAGTCGGAACAACCCTCGCCGTACGCGATCCTCGATACGCAGGAGGTGAAGACCACCTGGCACCCGATCGAGCGCGGGCAGGGTGGGGGCGGGGGGTATTGAGCCGAGCGATCCCGTGGTTGGATCCGCCTTCAAACCATGGCACCGGTCAACCTTCCTGCCTACTTCGGCGCCGCTCCCCAGGCCGACGTCTTCTTCCAGCCCTACACGAACGGCGGCAAGGCCATCCGCACGCAGGTGGCGCTCACGCACCACTTGATCAGCCTGTTGCAGGAAGGGGAGAAGGAGGTGATCGTGGCCGGTCGGCGTGAACAGGTGGACGCCTCGCAACTCCTGCTGCTCGCGTCAACCAGCAGCATCATGAGCGAGCACAGCCTGCAGGGCCGCCCCATGCGCAGCCTGCTCCTCTTCATCGCACCGTCCTTCCTGGTCGACTTCTGCGCGCGGCACGGGTTGAAGTCGCGCGGTGCGGCCGCCGAGCTGCTGCCCCTGCCGCAGGACGACTTCACGCGGCTCTTCGCGCGGTCCGTGGCCCTGCTCGGCCCATCCACGCTGAACGCCGATGCCGCCATGCGACACACGAAAGCGGAGGAGCTGCTGCTCTACCTGCACGCAAAGCATCCTGCAGGCTTCGCACGGTTCATCGCCGCTGCGGTGCGTGACCGCGACGCGTTGCCGCTTCGGTCGGTGGTGGCCCTGCACCAGGACAGCAACCTCACGGTGCCGGAGCTCGCCTTCCTCTGCCACATGAGCGTGTCCACCTTCAAGCGCCGGTTCCACGAGGCCTTCGGCATGGCACCTGGACGATACCTGCACGCGCGCCGCATGGAGCGTGCGAGAGCGATGCTCGAACGCAAGCTGCGCCCCAGCGAGATCTATCTCGATCTGGGCTACGAGAGCCTCGCCGCGTTCAGCACCGAGTTCAAGAAGCACTTCGGCGTGGCGCCCACGGCCATGCGGTAGGCTGGTCCGATCGCGCAACGTTCCGGCCCGATCGCGCAAACGGCGCTGTTCCGGTGTGGACACCTTTGCATCCACCAACACGCCATCGTTCCATGGACCTCGGCCACATCGCCAGCGCCCGCAAGCAGTTCGCGTACTACAAGCTGCTCGGGGAGAAGACCTTCGCGCAGCTCAGCGACGATGAACTGTTCCTCCAGCACAACGCCGACACCAACAGCGTGGCCACCATCGTGAAGCACCTGTGGGGCAACATGCGGTCGCGCTGGACCGACTTCCTCACCAGCGACGGCGAGAAGGACTGGCGTGACCGGGAGGCCGAGTTCGACAACGACGTCCGTACGCGCGAAGCGATGCTGGCGCTGTGGGAGGAAGGCTGGGGCTGCCTCTTCACCGCGCTCGATGGGCTCACCGACGACGACCTCGGTCGCATCATCCACATCCGCAACGAGGGCCACACCGTGCTGGAGGCGATCAACCGGCAGCTGGCGCACTACCCCTATCACGTGGGGCAGATCGTGCACATCGGCAAGCTGTTGCGCGGTACCGATTGGAAGAGCCTCTCCATCCCGCGCGGAGGCTCCGCGGCCTTCAACGCGGACAAGTTCAGCAAACCGAAGCACCGCGGCCATTTCACTGACGGGGTGCTCACGCACGCACACACCGCACCGCTGCTGGTGGAAGAGTTGCGCGCCGCGCACGAGGGGCTGTGGACCCTGGTGAACGCCTTGGAACCTGCGAAGGCGACCGCCGCTGAACCCGACAAGTGGAACGCCTTGCAGCACATGGTGCACATCCACCTTGGGGTGAAGGCCATGGCCAACTACCTCGGGTTGCCGCAGGCGGCGATCGCGGAGAAGTTCGGCCGCATGGACCGGCCCAGCATGACGATGGACGCGCTCAAGCAGAAGTACAGTGATCGGCTTGCGCAGGGCGTGGTGCCGCCGGACCGCTTTACACCTGCAGCCGTGCGCGCGGAGGATCGCGATGAACTGATCGACGGTGGCCGTGCAGAACTGGAACGGTTGATCGGTGCGCTCGATGCCTGGAGCGAGGAGGAGCTCGACGCGTTCATGTGCCCGCATCCGGCCATGGGTCCGCTCACGGCCCGCGAGATGGTGATGTTCACCGTGCTGCACGCGGAGCATCACACGCGGTCGATCGCGCGGATCACGGCTTGAGCAACGCACGGTCCCGACGCTGCCTCCGCATTCGAGTGGCGGCCGCACCTGTTGATAAACTCGGCCCTGTCGCCTTCCGTTCGGGCCACTGGCTGGGTACCTTGGTGGAACATTGAACCAACACCCCCCACACCATGGCCGCCGCCGTTGAAGCCTACTGCGTGAAGTGCAAAGCGAAGCGCACGATGAAGGATCCGAAGGAACAGACCATGGCCAATGGCCGCAAGGCGATGAAGGGCACCTGCCCCACCTGCGGCACGGGGATGTTCAAGATCCTCGGCAAGTAGGTCCGGGTACACCGTGCGCCTCGCCGGCCTGCTGCGGACCATGACCGTGGGTCGCGTGCGCCTCCTGCACGCATGGCTGTTCGCGCCCTGCGCGTTCGGGCTGTCCGCGCAGCCCATGATCGACAGCACGGCCGCACCGGTCGCCGGCTCGACGTACGTGTACCTCGTGGGCGACCTGCTCAGCCTTCCCGGCACGGGAGCGGGACAGGTGTGGGATGCCTCCATGGCCTCCACGATCACCACGGACAGCATCGCCTTCATCGACACCGCCGATGCCTCGGGCGCGTTCGCGTTCCCCCAGGCCGACGTGGCGCGCAAGGCGCTGGGACGCGAGACCTTCCTCCTCGCCGATGCCGACGGGCTCTACGAGCTCGGGTACCATGTGCCCGACCCCGGGTTCACCGCCGTGTACAGCGACCAGCGTCAGGTGATGGTGTGGCCATGCGCGGTGGGCACTGCCTGGGCCGACACGTTCAGCGGATCCTACCTGTTCCAGGGTGAACCATACACCATCGACGGAACGGCCTCCTTCGAGGCCACGGGAAGCGGCACGCTGCTGCTCCCCGGCGGAGCGGTGGAGGACGTGCTGCGCATCGATGGCACCGAATCGTACGACGAGGTCGGCGGTGGCAACACCTACTCGTACAGCGCGACCTTCACCCTGTTCCTCACCCCGAACGCCAAGCTGCCGGTGGCGCGCAACGTGCAGTCCACCGCGGTGTTCAACGGCGTGGCCTCCAACCCCGTGCTCCGTTTCCAATACCTCGATGCGGTGAGCCTCGCAAGTCCGGGGTGGGCGCTTGATGCACAGCTCCTGCGGTGCTGGCCCAACCCTGCGGCGACGCTGGTGCATGTCACGCCCCCCGAAGCGGGGGAGTGGACGTTCCGCCTGATCGCGCCGGAGGGCAGGGTGGTCCGGCAACTTCTAACCCACGTGAACGCCGGTGCGCCCTTCGCCATCGACCTTTCGGGACTATCCGCCGGTACCTATGTGCTGCTCGCCGGCGATCCGGATGGACGCAGTTGTTGGCAGCCCTTGATCGTGGCTCCGTGATGGGCACCATGCGGCCATGATGCGTTACCTGCTGCTGTTGGTCACCCTGTGCTTCACGCTGTGGATAGTGGCGGTGAACGTGGGCGTACATCGCGCACCGCGGGTGGGCTCGGTGCACGAGCGCGACGAGGTGCTCGCGCAGCTGCGTTACCTGGGACCACGCATGCATGCGGACCTCGGCGCCGACATGCAGCGCCTCTTCCCCGAGGGCGAGGTCTTCGCGGATGTGCTGTACGGTCTGGCCTGGTGCGGCCTTGCGGAACGTGCAGGCGCCGGTGACACCGTTCGTGCGCATGCCCTGCGCGAAGCGCGGTGGGCCCTCGCGCGCATGGAGAGGCCGCATGTGCAGGCACCCTTCGCCAGTGCCGTCGGGTTGCCGCTCGGTGCGTTCTACCACGGATGGCGGGCACACCTGATCGGCGCCATCGCCAGGCTCGACCCCATCGACACCGCACTGCACCGCCGATGGAACGCCGAATGCGATGGTCTTGCGCACGCCTATGCCACCGCGGCATCGCCGTACCTGCCTTCGTACCCCGGCATGGCCTGGCCCGCGGACAATGTGGTGGCCATGGCGGCCGTGGCGCTGAACGACCGGGCGCGCGGGGGCGCGCACCGCGGCGCCATCAGCGGGTGGCTGGACCTGGTGCGCGCGCGGCTGGATGCCGGTGGGCGCGTACCGCATGCGTGGGACCCCTTGCGCGATCGCGTGCACCAGGGGGTGCGCGGCAGTTCATCCGTGCTCATGGGCGCGTTCTGGCCGTTGATCGACAGTGCCTTCGCCGCCGATCAGTTCGATCGCTTCCGCGCGGCCTTTCTCACGGAGCGCTTCGGCGTGCCCGTGGTGCGCGAGCACCCCAGCGGTGAAGCGGGCGCTGGCGATGTGGACAGCGGGCCGGTGATCCTGGGCGCCGGCAGTTCCGCCACGGTGGTCGGCACGGCGGCTTGCCGCGCGAACAACGACGTGTTCCATGCGCAGGAGCTTGATGCCACCTGCGAGGGCTTCGGCTTGGCGATGGGCGGCGCGCGCAAGCGCTATCTGCTGGGGGCCCTGCCCATGGCCGACCTCTTCCTGGCCTGGGGCCGCGCGCTGCGAGTACCGGCCGAAGCCACGAACAGCCCGCGATTCCTGCGTTGGCATGCGTGGAGCGCGTTCGCGCTGGCCTTGGTGTGGGCGCCTTGGTGGTGGAGGTGGTTCCGGCGTGCGAAGCGTGCGCACCGGTAACTTACGCCCATGCGCCAGTCCCTTTCCATCCTCTTTGCCACCGTATCCCTCAACCTCGCGGCCCAACCCTTGATCGATGCCTCCAGTGCGCCCGCACCGGGCATGGTGTTCGACTACGACATCGCCACGCTGCTGAACCTCCAGGGCACCGGCCCGGGCCAGGCGTGGAACGCGTCCACCGCACAGGTCAACGCGAGCGCGCAGGTCCTCTTCATCGCGCCGGCCTCGGCCTCCGCCAGCATTCCGAACGCCGATGTGGTGCAGGCCGAAGGCGGCAGTGAGACGTACTACGAAGTGGGGGCGGATGGCCTGTATGTTATCGGTTCCTACCTGCAGAGCCTGCC